>CAZBDF010000188.1:0-8472 GCA_964490385.1 uncultured Lentimicrobiaceae bacterium
TGCTTGAATTGATGAAAATGTTTGAGTTGATTTATGCACTGCCTTTAACTAATGGTGAGGAATTTAGTGCACCACAACTACTACCCACATCGCGCCCCGAATACCAATGGGATTATGAAAACAATCTGCGATTGGTTTATGAATATCCATTTTTACCAAAAGGGATGATTAGCCGGTATATTGTGCGTATGAATCGGTTTATCAAGGAAGTTAGGGAAGATGCCTGGCGCAAAGGTGTGGTGCTGCAACGAACAAGTACAAAGGCTGAAATCCGTGAGGTTTACGGAGAAAAGAAAATTGAAATTCGGATTAAGGGTGACGAATGCAAGGAATTCCTTGTAATTATCCAGGAACAGTTTAAAGATCTTCATACAACCTACAATAATTTACCATCCGAGAAATTGATTCCATGCATCTGTAGCAAATGTAAAGCAAGGGATGAAAAATTAGGACAGGCTAAAGAGGATTCTGAGAGAGAACAGATGGAACAACCCTATTTTTATAAACAAAGTAGTTTGATTAGAAGACTGAAAGAGGGTGAGCCAAAGGTTCAATGTGATTTTAGTTTTCAATACCTCCATGCACAGGATTTGTTGGATAATATATACAGAACTGCGAATGTTAAGGATAAGCCGCCTTTGGAGAAAAAGGAAAAACTAAGAGTTTTTATTTCATACTCAAAAGATGATGTTGAGCATATTGAAAACTTTGAAAAATCCATTAAGCCCTTGATTAAGAAAAACCGGATTGAGATTTTTTACGATTTAAAAATTGTAGAAGGGGATCTGGTTCATTCCAGAATCAAAAAGGAAATTAGTGAGGCGAACATCATAATGTTTTTTATAAGTACTGAATCCTTAGCCACGGATTACATTACAGATATTGAAATTCCGGAAGCGTTGGAAAGGTACAAAGCCAAAAATGATAAAGTGATTTTATTTCCCGTTTTACTTGAGGAGTGCTTATGGGTTGAATATTTTGAGGACTACTATCTTTATAATAAAGCAGAACCATTACTGGAAAGGAAAAACCCAAAAGCTGAATGGAGTAATCTGGCTAAAAGATTTAGAGAGGTGGTTAATCATTTTGAAGAACTAAGCAGTAAAATAATTAAAGAAGATGATAAAATCGGACAAAATGGATAAAGAAGAAAAACTCCACAAAGAAATTGATTTGGTTCAGGATGTGATTAAACGGATGGCAGATAATAGTTTTAAAGTAAAAGCCTGGGCCATCGCCATTGTAGGTGGGGTGCTTGCCCTGGCCCAAGAAATTATTTTCCCAGCCAAAGATGCATCAATGAATGAACCAGCAGCCATTGGCCTCAGTATTTTCCTGGTGCTGGTAGTGCTTATGTTTTGGTATTTAGATGGCTTTTTCCTGAAAACAGAAAAACTCTATCGGAATTTGTATTCATGGATTTTGAAATATCGCGGTACAACGGATGTCTATCTCTATGATCTAAGTACTTTTGATAGGACAGTCGGTGAAGTAGAAACAAAGATTGAAGCGCCTTCAATTTGTAGCGTTATGTTTTCCAAAACCCTTTGGCCATTTTATGTAATTCCATTTATGTTTGTTGTGGCTCTGTTAGTTTATAATTGCGTTTTAGTATTCTGTTATTAATTTAGCGTTCACCCGCGCAAGTCAGCGTCTTACTTCCAGGGTTGCCATCCCCTTCTTCGTCGGGGCTTGCATCCCTTTCACTACCGGTCACCGATCACCGTTCACCAATCACCCGTCCCATACAACTTTTTCGTAAAAAAACTCCCCTCCCTCATTTGCTATCTCAACCTTTATTCCTACTTTTACCATCCTTACTTTTTTCTCGAATTTACAAATCATAAAAACCACCTGCTTTGTATAGAATCGAATCACAAATAGACCCGGTCAGTCCTGAGTTTCTTGAAAACAAACAGCACTACCTCGAATTGCTCAAAGTTTACCGCGAACGGATACAGCAAGTCCGCAAAGGTGGCTCACCATCATCGGTTGAGCGGCACAAGAAACGTGGCAAACTTTTGCCCCGCGAGCGCATCGACCTGCTCATCGATCCCAATACACCATTCCTGGAGTTGTCGTCGCTGGCAGCCTGGGGTGCTTTCGATGGTCAGTTTCCTTCAGCAGGAATTGTTACCGGCATTGGGGTTATCCATGGCCGTGAAACCATGATTGTTGCCAACGATGCCACAGTGAAAGGCGGAACTTACGTTGCCGAAACCATCAAAAAGCATGTGCGTGCCCAACAAATTGCCATCGAAAATCATTTGCCCTGTGTTTACATGGTCGATTCTGGTGGTATCTTTTTGCCGGAGCAAGCCAAGGTTTTTGCCGATCGTTTTGATTTTGGAAGATTTTTTTATAATCAATCGAAACTTTCCGCACTGGGCGTTCCACAAATTGCAATCGTTATGGGTTCATGCACTGCTGGTGGGGCTTATGTTCCTGCCATGAGCGATGAAACCATCATCGTTAAAAAACAAGGGACGATTTTCATTGGCGGACCACCGTTGGTAAAAGCTGCAACCGGCGAGGTTGTCAGTCCCGAAGAATTGGGTGGTGCCGATGTACACACAGCCATTTCGGGTGTGGCCGATCACTTTGCCGAGAATGACCGGCATGCTGTGCAGATTTGCCGCAATATTTTTCAAACCCTGGAGCACAAGCAAAAGCAGTTGCTCAACCTGTCGCCTATCGAAGAACCTTTTTATGACCCCGAAGAATTGTACGGCATCGCACCCATCGACTTGCGTAAGCCTGTCGATTCGAAAGAGATCATTGCCAGGATTGTTGATGGTAGCCGTTTCCAGGAATTCAAGGCACGCTACGCCCCAACTTTGGTTACGGGTTTTGCCAACATTATGGGATTTCCGGTGGGCATCATAGCTAACAATGGCGTCCTGTTTTCGGAGTCCTCACTGAAAGGGGCGCATTTTATTGAATTGTGTGCATTCAGAAAAGTACCAATAATCTATCTTCAAAATATCACCGGCTTTATTGTGGGCAAGCAATATGAGCGTGGTGGAATTGCCCGTGACGGTGCAAAGTTTGTACATGCCACCGCCAATGCTAAAGTTCCAAAGTTTACAGTTGTCTTTGGCGGATCATTTGGTGCCGGAAATTATGCCATGGCCGGCCGTGCCTACGACCCACGCTTGCTCCTGATGTGGCCCAATTCCAAGATTTCGGTGATGGGTGGCGAGCAGGCTTCAGGTGTGTTGATACAGGTAAAAGAGGATCAGTTGAAAGCAAGAGGGCAGGAGATGGAAGAAAAAGATCGGGAAGAACTCAGAGAAAAAATCCTGACAAAGTACGAAGAAGAAGGTTCGGCCTATTATTCCACGGCCCGGCTTTGGGACGATGGCATCATCGATCCGGTGGATACCCGAAAAATTCTTGCCATGGGCATTGCTGCTTCGCTGAATAAAAAGTTCGAGGAAACGAAGTTTGGTGTGTTCAGGATGTAGAGCTTAATTTAGTCCCGCACGTGCGGGATGATGATTAGAAAATTTGAAAATTAAGGCCGCTATGTGGAAGATTAAAACCCTGCCTCGGAGTTTGCTTCTCCGGATCGACAGCGAGGCGGGCAAGGCGTGTACTACATGGGAATAATTTTGTATCTTAAACATGTTTATTGTGGATTTTAGTAGGCTAAAAAAAAGGCTTCTATTTTAGAAGGGAAAAACAGACAAATGGGAAGGACTGACGCGGATTAACACGGGTACAACGGATAAAAAGATCCGTCCAACCAGTGAAAACCAGCCTTGCCGGCTAGGCAGGTCAGCGTCTAATTTATGGAAATTGATATTCTAAAATTTAAAAATAGAAACTAAACAGTATGAAAAAATTCATTAGCATAATATTTGTCTTCGCTTTATTTGTAATTTCTGCCGAAGCGCAGGATACATTTTCAATCATTGCAATCGATACCATTACCGGCGAAATCGGTGGTGCAGGTGCTTCCTGCATCGATGAATCTGCCATTCAGGGTGGCGTGTTGATTATTAACGATATTATCCCCGGAAGGGGCGGTATCCACACGCAGGCATATTGGCTTTCGGCAAATCAACAAAATGCACATAACCGCATGGTGGAGGGCATGTCGCCACAGGAGATTATCGACTGGCTGGTGGCCAATGATGTGCAGAATAATCCTGGCAGACGTCAATACGGAATTACTGATTTTGACGATTTGGGAAATCCCAGGAGTGCTGCATATACTGGCGTCCTTTGTGATGATTATAAAAATCATATCACGGGAAGGAACTATGCCATTCAGGGAAATATCCTCTTGGGCCAGCACATCCTTGATTCGATAGAATCAAGGTTTTTAAATACTCAGGGAAGCCTTGCCGAAAAGCTGATGGCTGCGCTACAAGGAGCCAACGTTCCCGGTGCCGATACCCGTTGCCTAAATGAAGGAACTTCTTCACTTTCGGCTTTTGTGCGTGTTGCAAAAACTGACGACCTGCAGGGTAACTTCTGGTGCGATTTGTTGGTGCCATCCACACCTTATGGTGTCGAGCCCATCGACTCACTTCAGGTTTTGTTTGATACATGGCTGGTATGGACGGGAGTGGAAGACAAGCCCTTCGTGCAGCCCAACAGGGCAAAAGTATTTCCGAATCCGGCAGACGATCAAATCACTTTTGAAATTAAAACGAGTAGCGAAATTGATAAACTGAATATTCAGGTTTTATCCATTACAGGACAATTGATAGAGGAATTTGAATATTCCGGTGAAGCTGTAATATTGAATACTTCTGATTACTTAGCCGGAATATACCTTTACCGGGTTTATGATAAGGACAGGATTTTGGATGCGGGGAAGTTTAGTGTGAGGGAGTAGAAAGGTAATTATTAATAAAATTGAAAACAGGGTAAAGAGTTGTGACGAACGAAATAAGTTTACGAGTCATTGGTAGTCATTAGTTGTTATTGATAGTCATTGGTTGTCATTGATAGTCATTGGTTGTCATTGATAGTCATTGGTTGTCAATGATGGTCGTTGGTTGTAAATCAATAGATAAAGCTAAATGACAGTGAAACAAATGACGCGCGAAGCGCTAATGACAGCGATGCAAATGAAAGCGAGGCTAATGACATCGAAGCTAATGACGGCGCAGCCAAATGACAATAAATGACTTTACTTGAATAAGATAATTATTAAACCGAATATTTATCGAATTAAAAAAATCAAATAGGAATGCAAAACTATAAAACCATCGAATTTGAACAAAAGGATGACCTGGGGATTGTGTGGCTCAACCGCCCCGAAATTCACAATGCTTTTAATGAAGTAATGATATCGGAGTTATTGGATATTTTTCAGCAGGTAAACCAAATGGACGAAATCAGGATTGTGATGCTCCGCGGACGGGGCAAATCCTTCTGCGCCGGCGCTGACCTTAACTGGATGCGGGGTGTGGCCGGGTATTCCTACGAGCAAAACTACAAGGAGAGCCTCAACCTTTCCAAATGTTTTTATGCAATTTATACCTGTGCCAAGCCAACGATGGCAGTGGTGCATGGGGCAGCCATTGGTGGGGCCAATGGATTGCTCGCTGCCTGCGATTTTGCTTACGCAGATGACAACACAACTTTTTCGTTGAGTGAAGTAAAAATCGGGATTGTGCCAGCGTGTATTTCACCTTATGTTACAAAGCGGGTAGGAGAATATGGCTCAAAAGAATTGATGCTTACCGGCAAGCGTATCAAAGGCCCGGAAGCTGAAAAACATAAGTTAGTAAATAAATCCCTGCCACCTGAATTACTCGAAGCACATCTTAAATCAGTAATAAAACTATTGCGTACTAGTGGCCCCAAAGCCATGACCCAATGTAAAAATCTAATTTTCGATATCTGCAATAAACTTACACTTGACGAAGCCGTGGAAGACACCGCGAAAATGATTGCCGAAATCCGTGCATCAGACGAAGGGCAAGAAGGCATGGCAGCCTTTTTAGGCAAACGAAAACCCAATTGGGTGAAAGAATAGTTACAAGTTACAAGTTGCAGGTTACAGGGTGCATGTTGCAAGTTTTGGGTTCTGGTTTGAAGTTTTATTGATGTTGAAAAATGGGTAAGAATTAATTGAGATAGAAAAATGAGAAACATTATTTTGATATTATGCACATTATTCGCAGGAAATGTCCTGGGACTTACAATTGATACTATTCCATCAAAATCTGAGATTATCGGTGTCACGGTATTTTTTAGTGGAGCCCAAATAACCAGGGATATTGAAATAAATCTACCCAAAGGAAAACATACCATTCTGATAGGGAATTTAACACGTGAAATTTCTCCGCAAAGTATTCAGGTGAAGGGATTGGGAAACTGCACGATTTTGTCAGTCAAGCACCAATTGAACTATCAAAGCGAAAAAGATACCTTGGAAACAGGATTGGAAGAGGCAATTAAATTGCAGGAATTTGAAATGAAGGCTATCAAAAATAAATTAAATGTTTTTGACCTGGAGGAAAAGTTGCTTCTTGATAACAGTTTTCTTGGAAGAAGGGACGACGGAACGACCATCAATGAAATTAAAGAAGCTGCTGATTATTACAGATTGAGGTTAAATGAAATCAGGGCTGGTAAGTTACAGTTATCGCTTGAGTTGGACGATGCTGGTAAAAGGATGCAGGAATTATACGTGGAGATGAATAGAGTTACTGCTAAAACCCGAAAAACATACGGTGAAGTTTTTGTTACACTTGACTGCGGGCTTGATATACAGGGTCTGTTAAAATTAAAATACTATATTCCATCAGCTGGTTGGGAACCTAACTACGATTTCAGGGTTGAGGATATTACCGTGCCGCTCACCATCGTTTATAACGCAGATGTTTATCAGTCATCGGGGGAAGATTGGAATAATGTCGATATCAGGTTATCAACCAATAATCCCTCTTTAAGCGGAGAAAAGCCCGAATTATCTACCTGGTATTTGGATAGAAAAAAGACTTACAAAAAGGAAACGATTCAAACAGGTGCAGGTGCATTAAAAGGACGGATACTTGATATGGAAACAAAAGAGCCCATACCATTTGCTAACATTGCCCTTTTCCAGGGAGATGAGTTGATAACCGGAGCTACATCTGATTTTGATGGTGCATATACTATTAAGCCGGTCCAGTCAGGGCAATACAGAATCCGGGCGTCCTTTATCGGATACACAACTATTGAACTTGTTAAAATACCTGTCGAACCCGACCAAATAACCTTCCAGGATTTTGAGCTTCCTATGACCCATGAAACGCTTGAGGCAGTTGAAATTGTGGAGTATAAAGTTCCCCTGATATCAAAATATAATACTACCTCAGGAGCCACTTTTTCGGACGAAGAAATTCTTAGAATGCCCAATCGGTCATCTTCAAGTGTTGCAACTTCAGTTGGGGGTGTTTATGCAGGAGGAAAAGATGATAATTTGCTGAGGGGTAACCGTAGTGAAGAATCTATTTTTTATGTCGAGGGTGAGGATTCGAGGAGCCAGGTTGAAACAGTCAATTATATTTCAAATTCATTAAACACAAGGGTTACAAACTTGGAATACGACATTGAGGTTCCTTATTCAATTCCATCAGATGGTAAGGACTACAATTTGAAAATCAAGGAGGTCAGCCTTCCTGTCAATTATATTTATTATGCCGTTCCAAAATTAGACAATGATGCTTTTTTGAATGCTGAAATAATCGATTGGACAGAGCTGAACCTATTATCGGGAAAGGTGGGAATTTATTTCAAAGGAACTTACACCGGTGAATCCTTTATCAATACTAATCGTACTGATGATACCTTAAGTGTTTCGCTTGGTAGAGATAAAAACATTGTTGTTAATAGAGAAGGTAACAAGGAGATGTTCGACAAACGAATCATCGGAAACAATATTAAAGAAGTTGTTGGATGGGATATTACAGTTAAAAATAATAAAGCCACCAATATTAAAATTGTTGTTGAAGACCAGTTCCCTATATCAGAGAAAAAATCGATAGAAGTTGAACGATTTGAATCTTCAGGTGCTGAGATTGAAGATAATACAGGCAAGTTGAAGTGGGAGTTTAGTTTAGGGCCGAATGAAAGGAAAGTTATTAATTATCAATATTCTGTAAAATATCCCAAGTACCTTAATTTATATTTGGAATAGTAAAACCTGCAACTTGTAACATGCAACTTGCAACAGTTTTTAAGATATGAAAGTTTTAAATTTGATATATAATCACATTGAACCATCACAATGAAAAAAAGCAACATTCTCTTCGATAAAATATTGATTGCCAACCGTGGCGAAATTGCAATCCGGGTGATGCGTGCTGCAAAAGCACTTGGCATTCGCACCGTGGCCGTTTATGCTGAGGTGGACAAAGATTCGTGGCATGTGTCTTTCGCCCATGAGGCATATTGTTTGGATTTCGAGGAACTCAGTGACACCTACCTGAATGTAGAAAAGATTATTGAAATTGCGCGTGAGAC
>CAZBDF010000189.1:0-8448 GCA_964490385.1 uncultured Lentimicrobiaceae bacterium
AGATGCGATTCCGGCTGAATGCGGGAAAGTATTTTTGCTGTTGATAATGAAATGAGAATCTTTTAGAAAAGGCAACTCAGTGGAAATGTTTTCAAAATATTTTACAATCTTGCTTTCAAACAATTCATTCTTTTCGCCTTCAAAGAAAAACTCAATAGAAATTTTTCCAGGCGTTTTTAAGTGAAAAAATTCGACACTTGTTTCGGTAAACGAGCTGGAAAGCGTCATACTTAACGAGGGATTGGCCGGGACTTGAAAGCCCTTTTTACCCCAGTATTTCACCAAAGCAATATTACTTGGGCTTTGCCAGGTAACTGTTCCACTTGATATTTTATAATCCGCTTTCATTATCTTTTTAGTACAATTTCATCAAATTGAAAAACCACATCAAGGTTTTTTGTTTGCAGGTATTGTTTCAATTTTTCGATATCATCCTTCCAGGTCATCATTACAAAATCGCCACCCCAGGCACCCAGCGATTTAATTGCTCCAGGAAAATCGCTAAATGTAGTTTCCTTAACAGTCGGCATTCCTAAAACCTCAGACATGATTTGCTCTGCTTCATCAATAAAAAATTCAAATTCTTCGAGGTCATGTGTTGCCGTCAATTCCCTTGATATTTCTGATATCCGGTCTATTTCAGCATTCCTTCCCTTAAGCCTCGAAGCAAAATCAACAATACTCTCATCCGATTTTTGCTTCCTGCCTAAATAAACAAAATAGAGTTTATCGCTAAAATCAGGATTAAAATCAGCAGCTTCAACCAATGGTGCTCCATCCTTTAAAGTATAAAGAAGATGGCCATCAGCATTGGCACAGGCGATATCGTATGCTGAACCTGATGAAACTTTAAAATGCAATTGATATGCATCGATACCGAACCACTGCGCCACATTTGCAATCAATGTTGAACTGCTGCCCAGGCCCCAGTTGATATCAAAATCAGCATTGGTAATTACATCCAAGCCTCTATAATTTTTAAGAACTTTTGGGTTTAGGCTATTCGCTTGCTTTAAAAGCTCAGAAAGCGTTTTCGCCTTTTTCAAATCACTGGATTCGATCACTTCAAGGCTGTCGATATCCAACACTGCCTCAAACCAGAATTCATTCTTTACCATCGCTTTCCAGCGCAAATGAAAATCATTATTCGTATCCGGAATTACTTCAAGGCTTTGACCAAACTTAAGCGGAACGGCCAAGGCTGTTGCCCCTTTCAGCACGAGGTATTCGCCAGTAATCAGGAATTTTCCGTTAGAAATAAATAATTGATTGGTCACTTGAATTTGAAAATTTGATGATTTGTGAATTTGAAAATGAAGCCGCGTCAGAATTACATCTGTCAACTGCTAAAACTAATTCCACATATGAGAAATTGGTTAATTTCAAATACAACCACGCAAGCTATTAACAATTTAGCAATTCAGCAATATAACAATTTAACCATTTAATAAACTAACTCCTCCCAACCTTCTCGATATGCTCTTTCCTCAGCGCATCAACAAACTTCCCCACCAGATGGTAAGAAACTTTTCGGTTGGCAAAATGAGCAACTGCCAGGTCTTTTTCCCTTTCATTTACTTTGATGGAATTGAGGATATTCAGCAAATGCATTTTCATGTGGCCGGCCTGAATTCCACGTGTCACCAGCGACTTGATGGCCCCAAAATTATTTGCGAGACCTACAGAAGCCGAAATCATCATCAATTCTTCAGCAGAAGGATTACCAAGCAATTGCAAGGAAAACTTTGCCAGCGGATGCAACGAGGTCAATCCGCCAACCGTACCCATCGACAGAGGCACAGTTAAACTATACTTGAACTTCCCGTTGGAAATATCAACATCCGTTAATGAACGGTATCTACCATCGCGGGCTGCATAGGCATGGCCACAGGCTTCAATAGCTCGGAAATCGTTTCCGGTAGCAAGCGCCACAGCATCAATCCCATTAAAAATTCCTTTGTTATGTGTTGTTGCACGATGCGTGTCGATTTGCGCTATCCTGACAGCCTTCTCAAATTTCCAGGCAAAATGCTCAGGGTCTTTAACATCTTCGGCGTGTTTCAAACATTCGATATCACATTCAACTTCGGTTTTTACCAGGCACTCGGGCGTATAATTCGACAGAATCGACATAATTACATGGCAATCTTTTTCGTGTCCGGTGTAATATTCATTTTCTGCAAAATGAGCTTTCAGGATAAGGGCAAATTCTTCGAGACAGGAATTGATAAAATTGGCACCCATGGCATCACGGGTATCAAAAGAAGCTTTCAACTGGAAATAGTTTTCCATTTCGTCGGTCATATCCACCAACTCAATATCCAAGATTCCTCCGCCACGCTCTTCCATATTGGCAGTGATGTGCTTGGTTTGAGTTATCAAATCCTTCTTTAAAAAAGGGAACAAGGCTTGTAGTTTTTCAACCTCGCCCTGCCAGATAAAATGGACTTGCCCTACCTTGGTTGTGGAAATCACCTCAGCTTTAAAACCTCCTTTAGGTGCCCAGTATTTCGCACCATTGGCAGCCGCTGCAACCACCGAACTCTCTTCGATGACCATTGGCACCAGGTACATTTTTTCATTTATCAATACATTTGGTGCGATTCCGTAGGGAAAATAAAAGTTGGAAATGGTATTTTCGCTGAACTCATCAAAAAGCCGCTGCTTTTCAGGGTCGTCATGCCAATAGCTTTTGAGCTCATGCACAACTTCCTCATAATTATGAAACCTGCTTGCTACCAATTCAATTTTGGCATCTTTCGAGAGTTTCGAAAACCCTGATAATATTTTATCCTTACTCATGTATGCGCTAAAATTTGTTGCAAATGTATAAAATTGAATGATGAAGATTTTTCATTTACTAATTCAGAATAATTATCAATTCAAATAAATTCAATCTTTCAAACAAGCCTAATTATTTTTTGTTCATTTTATATTACTTTTTATTAAACTTAATTTGTATTTGATTCCATATTTTTAAGATAAGTAGAAAACTCGCATTTTAACAGCAGATGTAGCATGAATAATCCATGCAGGCCAACAATAAAATAATCAATAGTCCCATCCGCCAGCTGGAGGAATGTGTTAAAACAACCTGAAATCTGACTAACTAAGGGCTTCAGCCCGGAGATTAAAGGCTCAATGATTTTAATAGGCTTTAGCCCAAACCTTGATTATTTGGGCTAAAGCCCAGTTATACTAAATCATTTCAGTAAAACACTATGTAATAAAATGATATTATGTTTTATTAATTTTCTATTTAATTAAACATTTATTCAAATCCATTGTTTACTTGTCATTGATTTTGAAAATAACATGAAACAAAAAGAAGCGATAATAATAGGTGCCGGATTTTCTGGCCTGTCGGCAGCAGCATTTTTAGCCCAGGCTGGTTATAAAGTAAAGGTGCTCGAAAAAAATTCCACCCCGGGTGGTAGGGCCAGAAAGTTTGAAGAAAATGGCTTTACCTTCGATATGGGGCCAAGCTGGTATTGGATGCCAGATGTTTTCGACAGGTTTTTCGAAAGCTTCGGTAAAAAAACCGAAGACTTTTATGAATTGGAACGGCTCGACCCCTCCTATCGCATTGTATGGGGCAAAAATGATGAGACCGATGTTCCGGCAGATTTTGAGGCATACTTCGATATGTTTGAAAAATATGAACCCGGCAGCTCAGCGAGACTGAAGAAATTTTTAGATAACGCGGAATTCAAATACAAGGTAGGCATAAACAAACTGGTTTACAAAAAGAGCGCTTCACCACTTGAATTTATCGACCCGGAGTTGATTGCAGGTATTTTCCGCCTGAATGTTTTCAGTTCATTTCACAACTACATCCGAAAATATTTTAGCAATCCCAAGCTTTTGCAAATGCTCGAATTCCCTGTACTATTCCTGGGTGGTACACCCAAAACAACACCGGCACTTTATTCGCTGATGAATTATGGCGACATCAAATTGGGTACCTGGTATCCAAAAGGCGGGATGTTTAAGGTTGTTGAAGGCATGATGAATCTTGCAAAATCACTGGGCGCTGAATTTAAATTTGATGCTGAAGTTGAAAAACTGACCGTTGAAAATGGCCGCATAAACGGAGTTGTTGTAAATGGCAAAACATTGAAAGCTGATGTGGTAGTTGCCAGTGCCGATTATCAACATGTTGAGCAAAACCTGCTCCCCGAAAAGTTCAGAACCTACACAAAAGATTATTGGAACGACAGGATAATGTCGCCCTCATCTATGATTTTTTATTTGGGTGTGAATAAGGAAATCCCTCAACTGAAACATCACACGTTGTTTTTTGATGAAGATTTTAGCCGCCATGCCGAAGAGATTTACGATAATCCACAATGGCCCGAAAAGCCAAGTATTTATGTGAGCAATACTTCCAAAACAGATGAAACGGTAGCACCCAAAGGCATGGAAAACCTGATGGTATTGATACCCGTGGCTACCGGCCTTGAAGACACAGATGAAGTCCGGGAGAAATACTTCAGGTACATCATCGACAAACTTGAAAAATACACAGGCGAACCCATCGAAGATCACATTGTATATAAACGTGCTTATGCCCATCGTGATTTTGAAAGCGATTACAACGCCTTTAAAGGAAATGCATACGGCCTGGCTAACACTCTGTGGCAAACAGCATTTTTAAAACCCAAGCTGCAATCGAAAAAAGTAAAAAATTTATTCTATGCCGGCCAGTTGACAGTGCCGGGTCCGGGCGTTCCCCCGGCAATTATTTCGGGAGAAGTAGTTGCAAAAGAGATTGTAAAACAGATGTAGGTACTTAGGTAGATGTATTGTTTGCCAAATTCTTATGACCCCAACCCCAGCCCTTCCCCTCAAGGGGAAGGGAGACCAGCCGCACAAGCGACTGCTGTAGCCAGTGCGATGGCATCCTCCCCCTCAAGGGGGAGTTAGTGGGGGTCTCTTGTATTAGCCGTTTGATTTACATTGACAGTATGTAGCTAAATAATTATAAACAGGTAAAATTTATAAGAAAGATGAAACATATTTTTGATATTATCTCGAAGCAATCGAGTAAAATAACAACCCAAACATACAGCACATCATTTTCGCTGGGGATCCGTGTATTCAACAAAAAGTTTCACAATCCCATTTACGCCATTTACGGTTATGTAAGGTTTGCCGATGAGATTGTGGATTCGTTTCACGGATACAACAAACGCAAATTGCTGAATAAATTTCGAGACGACACATTTGAAGCCATCGAGGACAAAATCAGCCTGAACCCTATCCTGAACAATTTCCAATGGGTTGTGAATGAATATGACATCGACCATGAGTTGATCAAGTTATTTTTGCGCAGCATGGAAATGGACCTTGAACAAAAGGAGCATGACAAGCAATCGTTCGAAGCATACATTTTGGGCTCGGCTGAAGTGGTTGGCCTGATGTGCCTGCATGTGTTTGTTGAGGGCGACAAGCAAAAGTATGAGGAACTGAAACCATCAGCCATGGCACTGGGCTCGGCTTTTCAAAAGGTGAATTTCCTTCGTGACCTGAATGCAGATAAAAACACTTTAGGGCGGTCATATTTTCCCGGGATTGAGGTGGTAATGCTGAACGAGGATACCAAAAACCGAATTATTGAAGATATCGAGGAAGACTTCAGGCATGCTTATGAGGGGATAAAAAAACTGCCCACCGGAGCCAGGTTTGGGGTTTATATCGCGTACATCTATTTCCTATCATTGTTGCGCAAAATAAAACGCACACATTCATCCGAGATACTATCGAAAAGGATACGTATTTCAAACCCTGAAAAGTATCGTTTATTAGCATCGTCGGCCATGCGGCATGCTTTTAATTTGTTGTAAACATTTTGCAACCAATCAGTCTATTAAAATGCTCAATCAAATTGTTCATCCCCTACGGGGAATCCCAAGCACACACAATTGGATTTGCTACAATACTCAATCGCCTACGGCGAAACCGCTTCGCAGCGAGGCGAGTTCCACGTAGTGCTCGCCTCGCTGCGAAGCGGGGATTCAGTATTGTAGAAAAAGATGATAGATTTTCTGAAATATTCCCCGTAGGGGATGAACAGTTTTTACCGGACACAATAAAATAGAAATTTTTAATTTAAAAAGAGATAAAAATGAATTGGATTTTAGCCACCATCATTGTTTTAGCAGCCTTCTTCTTTATGGAGTTTATGGCATGGTTTACCCATAAATATGTTATGCATGGGTTTTTATGGGTGTTGCACAAAGACCACCACATCCGCGATGGACGGAAGTTTGAATGGAACGACATGTTTGCTGTAATTTTTGCTATTCCTAGCATCGTGCTCATCTATTTTGGATACGAAACTTTCGATTATCGATTTTGGATTGGCATCGGGATACTTGCCTACGGAATTGCTTATTTTCTTTTCCATGATGTGTATGTGCATCAAAGGTTGAAGGTACTCAAGAATTTCTCGAACCGATATCTTCGGGCAACCGTTCAGGCCCATGCCGACCATCATATACCGCATGCACATTACAATTATGGTTTTCTTGTGGCCCCGTTTAAGTATTATGTGAAGGAGTATAAAAAGAAGCAGTACGCTTCTTAATTATCACTTATAGCTGAAGTAACTAAAATTGATTTTTGATTGCCGATTGATGATTTTTTATTTAAGATTTATGGGATGTATACTTACCTGTTGATTAACATATTCTCGATTTCAATTCCGTTTATCGCCAGTTTCGACAAGCGATTGAATTTCCATAAGCAATGGAAATACCTTTTCCCGGGAATGTTTATTATACTTGCCTTTTTCGTGGCGTGGGATGTTCTTTATACTTACTGGGGCATCTGGGGCTTTAACCCAAAGTATCTTACCGGCATAAATCTCATCAATCTCCCCATCGAGGAATGGATGTTTTTTATTTCCATCCCTTATGCCTGTGTTTTCACCTACTATTCGCTAAATTATCTTTTCAAAAAGGATTACCTGGGAAAATATGCGAACGGAATAAGCCTGGTGTTAGCAGCAATTTTGATAACTGTAGCAGTTTTCAATTATTCAAAACTTTATACATCGGTAACCTTTGGGCTTACTGCAATATTTCTACTGTTGCATGTTTACGTTTTCAAATCGAAATATCTGGGAAGGTTTTACTTTTCTTACCTGTTTATTTTAATCCCATTCTTCATTGTTAATGGTTTGCTAACAGGTTCATTTATTGCTGAAGAGGTGGTTTGGTACGATGATTCCCAAAACCTGGGAATACGGATTTTTACCATTCCAGTTGAAGACAGTGTTTATGGTTTGTTACTTATTTTGATGAATGTGAGTTTTTTTGAGTGGTTTAAAGAATGAAATATAAAACTATTTTCTTGAGAAGAAAACACCAAACTCACATGTACAAAAAATAATTTGCAATGACCTAATTGCATTTTAACTCACAATTGATATATTTTTAATATTTTTGTAAGAAATATACTTGTTTCTTGTGAAGGTCAAAGAAGTAATAAAGTTAATTGAAAATAAAGGTTGGGTCTTTGTGAAGCAGAAGGGAAGTCACCGACAATATAAGCATCCGGCGTTCAATTGCCTAATAACTATTCCAGGGCACAAGTTATCGGATGATTTACCTAAAGGAATGGAACATAGTATTCTGAAAACAGCAGGATTAAAATGAAAGAATATCTAATCATATTCGAAAAAAATGAACTTGGCCACTATGGTGCTTATGTTCCCGACTTACCAGGCTGCATTTCGTTTGGTGACACCTTGGAAGAAGCAAAAATAAACATCAAAGAAGCGATTGCATTTCACATCGAAGGGTTGAAGCTTGAGGATTTCCCCATCCCCGAAACCAATTCTACTGCAAGCATGATGCAGGTTGCTGTTTAAATTTCTCTGAATCAGGGCCGCCATCCCCTCCTTTGTTGGGGCTTGGCTGCCTCGCCGAAGCTTCTGCAAGGCGGGCATCCCTTCTACAAACCAGCCCTTGACTTTTTCCTATCAATCACCTTCAAGGCTTCGGTCTTGCTCAGGTGCGACAATTTATTATTTTCCACAAATCGAATCACAGTTCCAGGGTCGGTTTTTGAATATTCCCTCAAAATCCAGCCAATGGCTTTACGGATGAAAAACTCTTTTTCACGAGCAAGCCGCTTAATCAAATCGAACATCAAATCAACTTCTGTATCTTTTTTGTATTTGAGTTGGAAAAGCAAGGCTGTGCGCTGCAACCAAAAATTTCCGGAAGCCATCCATTTTTCGGTGTAAACAGGAATTAATTCCGGAAAACGTTTGAGGTGGGTTCCTACCAGATGTGAGGCAATCATATCTATCGAGTCCCACCACGATTTATTGACGATCATAAATTCGTAAACGCTGATAAAATCTTTATCTACTTTTTTGCTGTATTTCGCAAGCAACTCCTGACCAAAATGCTGGAACTCACGTTCGGGTTGCGCCCA
>CAZBDF010000190.1:0-8437 GCA_964490385.1 uncultured Lentimicrobiaceae bacterium
TGGGTGTTTTTTCTAAATGCAGAAATTGTTCAAGGGGATACGGTAATAACCAATATTTACCCGGTCACATTATGCGTAAGCCCTGACACCTTAAAATACATCTGGACTTCCAGCGATCCTGATTATGTAATCGAGAATAATACTGCTGCATGTATCGAGGTATCTCCGAATATTGACCCAACTACTTTCTATGTTTCGACTACTGACAGCCTTGACATTTTAACCTGTTTTGGTAGCGTTGTAGTTATGCCGCTTATCACACGTTTGCCTGACAGCTCAATAGTTTGTCATACCAATAGTGTATATCTGGATGCCGGGCCGGGGTTTAGCAGTTATTTTTGGTTAGAAACTGCCGAAACAACCCAAGCAATTTGGGCTCAGAATACAGGCTGGTACCATGTTTCATGTGATGCCCCGGAGCTTCAAAATGCTATTGTCGATTCCTCATGGGTGTTCTTTCAAAACGCGGAAATCGTTCAGGGGGATTCGGTGATAACCAATATTTATCCTACTACGTTATGTGTAAGCCCGGACACTTTGCAATATGTATGGACATCAAGCGACCCTGATTATTCCATTGAATTTAATACTTCAGCTTGTATCGAAGTATCACCAGATTTGGATCCAACTATTTTCTATGTTTCTACAACAGATAGCCTTGGTATTTTAACATGTATTGATAGCGTAACAGTTATGCGGCTAATTCCGCGCTTGCCCGACACCACATTGGCTTGTCATGCAGACATTGCCTGGCTTGATGCTGGCCCGGGCTTTCTCAATTATTTTTGGTGGGAAACCGGAGAGCACACCCAGACAATTTGGGCACAGGACACTGGTTGGTATCATGTTACATGCGATACCCTTGAATTTCAAGGCGTGGTTGATTCTACCTGGGTTTATTTCCAAAATGCCGGAATTGTTCAGAACGATACCTTGACCTGCTATTCATATTCTCTGGAACTTTGCGTTGAACCCGATACTTTAAAATATCTATGGACTTCGAGTGATCCCAATTATGTTATTGAAAATAATACTGCCGCATGCATTGATGTTGTGCCTGAAATGGATACGACTACTTTTTATGTTTCCATCACCGATAGCCTCAACGTGATGACCTGCATCGACAGCATTACAGTATGGCTGTATCCCAGGATTAGGTTCGAAGAAGTAACCCAGATAAATACAGGATGCCCGGGCACATGTAAAGGTCAGCTTGAAGTAATTGTTTCCGGTGGAAAGCCCCCGTATAGTTATCTTTGGTACACATCGCCCTATCAATACGATTCCATTGCTTTTGGACTTTGCGAAACGGATTACACCTTTGAAGTGAAAGATCAATACATTTGCATCCGCGATACATTACTGCCGGTTGAAGTATTTGATACACCTTCGGTGGAAATTTCCACCGAGCCGGATACAGCTGGTGTGTATATTGAAAATCCTGTGGTTACATTTACATTCGAGAACCTGTCAATCGACTCCATACAAATTATTGACTGGAACTGGAATTTTGGTGACAGCACTTACTCTGTTGAAGAAATGCCAACTAAGGTGTTTGAGGATGTCAGGAATTATGAAGTATGGTTTAAATATACTACCAGTGATGAATGTATCGACTCTGTAATGATTAATATTGATGTTAAACCGGTGGAGTTGATTATCCCAAACATTATAACCCCAAACGGTGATGGGATAAACGATATTTTCGTTGTGAAAGAACTTGAATATTACATGAGCAACAAAATGGCCATTTTCAACCGGTATGGGAAAAGGGTTTTTTCGCAAACTAATTACCAGAGTGACTGGGATGGCGACAACTTGAGGGACGGAGCATATTTTTATGTCCTTAAAGCTGAAGGGTATTTTGGTACAGATGAGTATAGGGGATCGCTCACCATCATGCGGTGACAATGATTGAATGCGAGAATGCGAGAATGTGGGAATGATAGAAGGTGGCAAGGTGGCAATGATACAAGGATGAAATAACAATCCAAACCCTGAAACCACTCACCACCACAAACCGGAACAATTCACACTGTTAATTTACATTAAAACGCCCAGTGTTAAGTCATCCATATTTTGACGCTTGAAAGTGCTGCGCACGTTCCAAGGTCAGGCCTCTGACTTTCAAGCGTGCGAAGCACCTTGAAACGTCTATTAACAATACGACAATTTTATCTTGACTTAACATTAGTCGTTGGCATCTGCACAAATCCATTCATAACCCAAATACCAAACATAAAGATAAATTGATTCAATCCCCGCAGTGGCGGGATTTCGCTGCGCTCAACATTCTTGCATTCATTATACTGTCACATCACAATTTTCATTTCCATCCTGCGATTTAAAAATCGCATTCATTTCCAACAATTTTTCGTTAGAGGCAAGGAAGAACAGGATATCATTTTCCTTCAAACGGTAGGTTTGAGGGGGATTGGAAACACTCTTGTTTCCCCTGCTCACAGCAAGTAAACCCGCACCAAACTTTGCCTGAAAATCAGCCTCCGCTATTGACTTACCAATTACTGGTGAATTTTTACAAACATGAATACTTCCAATATTTACCTGTGGAACTTTAACAGATAAATTTACATAATTCTCATCAGCTACCGATAGACTCCTGAACATATTGTAACCGTCGGACCTGACGCTTGCAACCAGCTTTTCGATTTCTTCCCTGGGCACAAGGTATTTGGCGAGTACGCGGGTAAAAATCTCTACTGAAGTTTCAAATTCCTCAGGTATTACCTCGTCTGCCCCTAATTTGAAATAATCCTCCATTTCGCCAATATAGCGGCTACGGATAATTATATGAATGTGTGGGTTAAGCTTTCGTGCAACTTGTGTTATCTGGCGAATATCAGCGGGGTTTGGCAATGTGATAACAATGATCATTGCATCCTTAATACATGCATGTTCGAGTACAACTTCCTGTGAAGCATCACCAAAAAAGATGGGCTCACCCAGTGCCTTTTCCTCCTTCACCGTGGTAGGGTTTAATTCGATGACTTCGTAGGGAATATTAGCATACTTGGCTGCCCTGGCAACATTCCTTCCGTTAATCCCATATCCAATAATAATGGTGTGGTTTTTAATGTCTTTGATATTTTCTTCACTTTCATCAATTGTTATCAAACCACTTTTGAGTCGTTGCGGAAGCGGCAAACGAAGCAATAAATCAGCTAAGCGAGGGGCTGCTGCAATAATAAAAGGTGTTGCGGCCATGGTTAAAACCGAAACTGCCAGAAACAACTGGTAGTTAGCCTCAGAAATCAGCCCCAATGCCTGCCCCTTACGTGAGAGAATAAATGAAAATTCACCCACCTGGCTTAAGGTTAATCCAACCAAAACAGATGTCCGTAAAGGATAACCCAATGCCAGTCCTGCTAAAGTGGCAACCACCGATTTAACCACAATTACCCCTAAAGTGACGATAAGTATAATGACCGGCCTGTCAATCAGAATTTGGACATTGAGCAACATGCCAATGGAAACAAAAAAGAAACTGGTGAAAATATCCAGGAATGGAAGGACATTACCAAATGCCTGCTGGCTGTAATCAGATTCCGAAATAATCAATCCTGCAAGAAAAGCACCCAAGGCCAGTGAAAGTCCGGCTGAGTAAGTTAAAAATGCAACCGACAGAGCTATAACTATAATGGTTAACAAGAATAGCTCGCGGCTCTTGGTTTTTGCAATCTGATACAACACCTTCGGAACAATGTATTTTGCACCGATAAAAACCAGGAAAATCACCCCAAGTACTTTAACAAGTATAAGCCACCATGGAGAAACGTTTTCGCCACTGATACCAGCTAAAAATGGTAATACCAAAATCATTGGTACAATCACAATGTCCTGAAATATTAATATTCCCAGGGTGACCCTGCCATGTGGGCTAACAAACTCGCCTCGTTCCTGGAGTAATTTTAATACAATTGCAGTACTGCTTAAGGCAATGAGGAATCCCATAAAAATGGATTCCGGTATTGAATTCCCTTCCTGGGCCCCAATGAAGTTTGACCTGGTTATTAGAAAGAATATAGCTATCGTAAGAAAAACCTGAATGCCACCACCAATTGCCAGTGTATTGCGGATACGTATTAAATTCTTCAACGAAAACTCAATACCTATGGTAAACAGCAATAAGATCACTCCGATTTCAGCCAGTATTTCAACTTCATGAATACCACTGATTAGCGAAAACCCATTTGGCCCGGCAAGCACACCTGTTATCAAGTATCCGATAATCGAGGGTATCTTTAAGCGGTGACAAATAAATATTACCACAATCGATAATCCGAAAATGATTAAAATATCTTTTAAAATGGCGTATTCCATGTGATGTAGTGTTTAACTGTTCTTACCAACAAAGTATTTATTTAACTGCTATTTTTTCATACAACCGAACGAACTTTGTTTAAGTCATTCATGTCATTAGGCTTCGCCGTCATTGGCTTCGCTGTCGTTAGTTGTTATTTTGTGATGCCTTCATTTAATTACTGTTCGTCTATAAAGTCCAACTTCTGCGTTGTTGCTCAAAATTCAAATCCTCATCCCGTACGTACGGGACTGTGGTTTGAATTTTTCACACGCCTTGAATTTGTCCATAGGACTCCTTTGGAGAACTTTATAGAACAAACACTCGACTATATGGACGGACACTAATTAATGTTCAATGACAACCAATAACCATCAATGACCATCAATGACCATCAATGACCATCAATAACCCTCAATGACCATCAAATAAAATCAATTCTTTTTAGGACTCCTTAATTCAAGGCCATAATAAACCACAAAAAAATGTAAAGTTTGCATTAATTAATATTTTTAACAAAAAAATAAGCTAATTTTAACCAGAATTTAAAATGAGGCTGGCCATTTTTGTTAGTATTTCAGGTTAATCGTTAATAAAATTATTGCATCAAAAAAATCCAAATATGTAAATCTGTTGAATTGTAAACGGATAAACGATTACAAATCTGAATTTTAAACTCAATTAAAGCAGGGTTCACTATTTATTCTATACATGTTTTTTTTCATTAAATCAATAGAAGAAAAAGTTTTTTTATCACTTTTTTTTAACGAATTTTGTTGTCAGAAAACCAGGAAAAGAAAGTGCATTTATAAGCCCCTGTCCTTCAAATCCGGTTATTTTTAAGGAACGAATTGTATAACAGTTAAATAAGAAATTTAACGCATGAGTAATGATGCCAAATCAGTATGGGAGAACTGTCTGAAGATAATAAAGGACAATATTAATTATCAAAGTTTCAGGACATGGTTCGACCCGATAACTCCAATTAAACTTGAGGCCAATGTTTTAACGATCCAGGTGCCCAGCCAATTTTTCTATGAATGGTTAGAAGAGCATTATATCAGCCTTCTGAAGAAAACCATTAAAAAGGAGTTGGGTGTTACCGGCAGGCTCGAGTACAGCATTGTAATGGAGGATAGCATGAACAAGCAGAACCCGGTTTCGATGGTGCTCCCAACCTCGAATCGTTCTGCAACGATTAATCCTGACATCAATATGCCTTTTAATATTAAAAGCCAATCGAAGACCATTCCTGACCCGTTTATCATTCCGGGCATCCAAAAGGTGAAAGTCAATTCACAATTGGTTGAGCGGTATTCGTTTGATAATTTCATTGAAGGCGACTGTAACCGCCTGGCCCGTTCGGCAGGCCTTGCCATTGGAAATAATCCCGGGAAAACAGCTTTTAATCCCCTATTTATCTATAGTAAGGTAGGATTGGGAAAATCGCATCTTGTACATGCCATTGGGCTGGAAGTGAAAAATAAATTCCCCGATAAGACCGTGCTTTATGTTACCACTGACCAGTTTATTGCACAGTACATAGAATCGGTAAGGAACAACAATCAAAATGATTTTACCAACTTCTACCAACTGATCGACGTACTAATTATTGACGATATCCACTTCCTGGCCGGTAAAGAAAAGACCCAGGATGTGTTTTTCCACATATTTAACCAACTGCACCAAAAATCTAAACAACTGGTGATCACCTCAGATAAACCGCCTGTTGATATTGAAGGCATGGAACCACGTCTGCTTTCGAGGTTTAAATGGGGTTTAACTGCCGACTTGCAATCCCCGGAACTGGAAACCAGGATTGCTATTCTGCAAAAAAGGCTTTATAACGATGGCATCGAAATGCCGGATAATGTGGTTGAATATCTTGCTTATAGCATTACATCCAACATTCGTGAACTCGAAGGTGCAATGATTTCGGTACTTGCCCAGGCTTCCCTCAATAAAAAGGAGATTACGCTTGAGTTGACCAAGCAAATAGTTGACAACTTCATCAAGAATACCAACAAGGAAATTTCTATTGATTACATCCAGAAGGTTGTGTCAGAATACTTTGGGCTCACTATCGACCAAATGAACTCGAAGACAAGGAAGCGCAATATTGTTCAGGCCCGGCAGTTGTCGATGTATTTTGCGAAACAACACACCAAAGCCTCGCTTACATCAATCGGGTTGCAATGTGGAAATAAAGACCACGCCACTGTGCTACATGCGTGCAAAACAGTACAAAACCTGATTGACACCGATAAGGAGTTCAGGGTTTATGTAGATGATCTGGGTAAGAAAATCAAGCTATAGTTACTGACATTTAAGGATGAACCCACTTCTGCTAATTTGAGGTGGGCGATTTGTATATTTTTGATTAAAAATTGATATCAGGCATTAATTGAATACTTCCATTTTTTTAAAACTAACCAACCTTTTCCTGCATGAAAATCTTAATGGTTTGTCTTGGAAATATCTGCCGCTCTCCCCTGGCCGAAGGGATTATGCGAAACAAAATCCAGAACAGAAACCTTTCTGCCAATGTAGAATCGGTGGGCACCGCCAACTATCATGTTGGTGACGATGCCGACGCCAGATCGGTTGAGGTTGGACGCAAGCATGGTGTTGACATCAGCCAGCACAGGGGCAGACAATTTGTAACAGCCGATTTCGATAGGTTTGACAGAATTTTTGCCATGGACAGGGCCAACTACCGCAACATCATTAACAAAGCGCGCAACGAAACGGACAGATCGAAGGTTGAAATGATTTTAAACCTTGTGGATCATGGTAGCAATAATGAGGTTCCCGATCCATATTATGGCGGAAGCAACGGTTTTGAAAATGTTTACCAGATGCTGGATGAAGCCTGTGAAGTAATAGCTGATGAAATTGAAGAAAACAACAGCAAGATAAATTGAAATACGATCCTTTAAATATACCCAAAAGCACAGATATCCTGGAAGCGGCCAACAGAATTGGGAAATACATACACAATACCCCAATCCTAAGCTCCGAAAACCTCAACACATTATTTGGATGTAAGCTATTTTTCAAATGTGAAAACCTACAAAAAGCCGGTGCCTTTAAATCGAGGGGCGCAGTAAATGCGGTATTTTTATTAAGGGATGACGAAGTAATGAATGGCGTTGGCACACATTCATCAGGAAACCATGCGGCTGCATTATCTCGGGCAGCTTCACTAAGAGGAATTGAAGCGCATATTGTGATGCCCGGGAATTCCTCGAAAGTAAAAATTGCAGCCGTAAAACATTATGGAGGTAAAATTACATTTTGCAAGCCAACATTAAGTTCAAGGGAAACAACGCTCAAAAAAGTAATCGACAAAACCGGAGCCCTCGAAATCCATCCTTACGACGATCCACGAATTATTGCCGGGCAAGCCACTGCTGCAATGGAGGTATTCGAGGAAATTAGCAATCTTGATATTATTATGGCTCCAGTTGGGGGAGGAGGTTTGTTGAGCGGAACTGCACTTGCCACCAAGTATTTTTCACCGAAAACAAAAGTAATTGCAGCAGAACCGGATCAAGCTGATGACGCTTTTCAATCCTTCCATAACAAAAAATTTATCCCATCAGTAAATCCCGATACGATAGCTGATGGATTGCGTACTTCCCTTGGAGAATGGACCTTCCCAATCATTTTACAAAACGTTGATGAAATTGTTACAGTTAGCGAAAACGCCATCGTCCAGGCCATGAAACTTATATGGCAACGGATGAAGATTATTGTGGAGCCTTCATCAGCAGTGCCCCTTGCAGCAATTTTGGAAAATAAAGTTGAGCATAAGGACAAGAAAATCGGGATAATCTTTTCGGGAGGAAATGTTGATTTGGATGATTTACCATGGTAGGAGGAGTTGGGGAGTATTGGAGTAGTGGAGTAATGGAGTAGTGGAGTGTTGGAGTATTGGAGGAATGGAGTATTTGAGCATTCCGCCTTCGCTAAAGCTATGGCGGACAGAGGGAGTGATGGAGTTTTGAAAGTGTGACAATTTGATGATTTGGTAATTTGGCGAAATAGAATGTTAAAATAACCTGACAGAGTCCGACGTCCGCGTGCGCCGAAGCTTTAGCGGAGGAGCAAGGA
>CAZBDF010000191.1:0-8410 GCA_964490385.1 uncultured Lentimicrobiaceae bacterium
TTTTTACACTAACCCGGGAGGTTATATTCATCTGCATCAGGACGCCAGCAGTTATATCGACCTTAACGGGCACCTGATCTTTTCGGGCGGTGGCGAAATACATGTTTATGGAGGAGCACTAAGAAGCTATTGGCCTTTTTATGCAGACGCATCCATTACCATGAACGGTGGCGGGGTGCTTGATTTTCACGATAATGGCATTTATGTGTTTCAGGATCCGGATCAAACTTTCACTGCCACAATTGATAATGGAACGATCAGGACTGCCGGTGGCTTCGAGAGTAACAGGGCAGATTTTACGCCGGTATCAGGTTCGATTGAACTTTATGGTCCCACAACCGCTGATCTCGAATTGTACAATGGAAGTACTTTAAATGATGTTGTGATTAACAAGGCTGCAAAGGATGGAACTTCCAAATCAAGCACAGGACCTGTTTATGACACCCGAAGCGGTGAAATGATTAGCGATGGTAGTAGAGCTACGCTTGTTAATCTTGGCAGTGATGTCACCATCACCCATGACCTGCTTATCGAAACAGGATCATTTGACCTAAATGGATACCTACTTAATGTTGGACATGATGTCATCGTTAATGATGGTACGCTGGTTATGGAAGACCCTGTAGACGTGATGAATGTTGGAAATGAAGTAATCTGGAACAGCGGTTCATCTGAACTGGTGACTGAAGGTACCATAAACCTGGATTACCGCATGATTTTCTACGATGGCTCAAACGTTCAACTGGGAGACAATAACGTACTTAACTTGCTAGGTTCGAGTACCGCGATCCGCAATTTCTCTGCACTTGCAGAAATTGGTATGCTGAATATTGACATGACACCCGCCGCCGGAAGTGTATGTTATGTTTCTTATACGACTACCCAACCGGTGCATGTAGTTGGTAACATGAATGTAGAAGAGGATAATCGTTTGGAAATTCAGGAATATGACCTGATTGTGGATGGGGTGTCGGATATTAAGGCCGGTGCAACAGTTAATTTGGGATCACCTTTGGGAGGAGGATATTTTGAAAGCAATGGAGAACTGATTTTAAACGGAACACTTAGTGTTGATTTTGAGGAGGCCCTGGACAACACAAAGCACGGAAGTATTCCGGAAAATTCTGATTTAGCTCCCGGAGCTATTTCACCGGGCGACAACACCGATTGGGTTTCCGGAGAAGTGTTTGCACACGGTGAATTTAGCCTTGAAAGCGGCGGCACACTTAACATTTTAGGTGGCGGATCCTTTATTTGGGATACACCCTATGTTTCGGGTATCGTTCCGATGTATGGAACCTTAAATCTCGATGATGGTATATTTGAAGCAAGCCATCGTAACATTAGCATGTCAGGCACATTCAATATCAACGGCGGTACCATCAGGGCTGGCCGTACCATGACAGCTAATTCTGCAGCTAATTTCCAACCAAGCGGTGGATTGGTTGAATTTGTTGGCACCAGCACAGGAAGTTATATACAAATAAGCAATGGCAACTATTTTAACAATGTTCGTATCGATCGGACTGCATCCATCCTGTTGCATTCCGGTTCCATTTTGGATATAAGAGGAGATTTAACCATTGATGGTGGTGGGCTTAATTCCAATGATTTGCCAATTTATATTGGGGGCCATTGGATGAACAACGTTGGCCCGGATGCTTTTGATGAAGGTACTGGAACGGTTACATTTAATGGAACCTGGGTCCAGGAATGCTCCGGTGAGGAATTTTATAACCTTGTATTAGACAAACCAAATGGTGATTTTGCACTTTTTAACGGGCAAACCGTAACTTGTCAATCCTACCAATGGATCGGTGGTGCAATATATGTGACACAAGGAACTTTTACTGCCCTCGACCTGGTTGACAATGGAATCTTTGGAACATACTTCACTGCTGGCCCAAATGCAACCATAAACCTTTACCAGGATGCTGTCCAATTTGTAGATCTTAACGGATTTATCCGGATTGATGATGGGGAAATGAACATCTTTGGTGGATCGGAATCAAGTTACTGGCCTTATGATGCTGACGCTGAATTGCAACTTAGTGGTGGAATTCTCGATTTTGTTGATAATGGCATTTATATAAATGAAAATCTATCATATTCACTTACTACAAATATTACAGGCGGGATAATCCGTACATCAGGAGAGTTTTTTGGGTTTGGAAATGAATTCACACCGGCAGGTGGTAGCGTCGTACTTTACGGCGAAAATACTGCACTGGCAGGTTTTGCTGAGGCGAGCCATTTTCACCACTTGGTCATTAATAAGTCCGAGCCATCGGATAACAGCATTAATCCAACAACTTATACCGACAGAAACGGGAAAATTATCGAGAATACACGTGCAGCTCTTGTAATTTCAAACTATGATTTTACAATTGAAGGTAGCTTGTATGTGAATCAGGGAACCTTTTCGACAAATAACAATACCGTGCAGGTAAATGAAGACGCAATTGTCGCAATGGGCGGAACATTGAATATTGATGAAGGATCTGGTTTGCTATTGAGTGGCAGCAGTACTTTGGAAGTTAATGATGGTGGCCTGGTTGAAGTGCTGGGTGCAGAAGGAAATCCCGCCACAGTATCGCATTCTGCCGGTTATTATAGTTTTGATGTAAAAACCGGGGGTATGATAAGTGCCAATTATGGCATCTTTGAATACATGGGCACGCTTTTCGGCATCCGCGTTAGGGATGGTGGCTTTGTTGACCTAGTCAACAGTTTCGATAATTGCCAGTTCAAAAATGGCAATGCCGGGCTTTCAAACGGGGCATTGTTATCAATTTATAACAGCCAAACCCTTACAATCAATAATGCCTCCTTCCCAACTGTAGGCACAGATTACAATGTGGGTAAAGCACTTAATAAAGGTTATTTAACATTCATGGATTACACAGGTGCTTTTTCCGGTGAAGATTATGATCTGGATCCAAATGACCTGATTGAATGGTACGAACCACAACTCTCCGCCAACCCAACAACAATCAATGTGTTGCCCCTGGCCGGTTCCACAAGCTTTGATATTACCTCAAATGTTGACTGGACAGTATCTGAAGGTTCAACATGGCTATCGGTAGATCCCACCACGGGAAGCAACAACGCAACTGTAACCATTAATTATGACCAAAATACTTCATTTACTCCCAGGTATGCTGAATTAACCGTTTCGGCCCCCGATGTACCGGATGTAATTGTTACTGTTAACCAGGCCGCAGCAGGGGCAATACTCAGTGTATCTCCCCCTAATCAGAATGTGGGGCCAGCAGCAGGTGCTACAAGTTTTAGCATTTTATCCAACACCGGATGGACTGTCACCGAAAGTGTTCCATGGATGAATGTTGCCCCGATGAGTGGCACTGGTAATGGATTGATGAATGCAAGCTATGGCGAAAATACTACTGGTTCAATGCGGGTTGGAAGTGTCACAGTTACCGCTACTGGCGGATCGCCATCGCAAACCGTTACGGTTACTCAAGCCACCTACCCTACCCATAGTATCAGCCTTACCGAAGGATGGAGTGGGTTATCAAGTTATATCATGCCGGCCAACAATGCTATTGAGGATGTTTTCGCTCCGGTTTCCGGTGAGTTTATTATTGCCCAAACAATGACTCAAATGTTCTATCCGACTGGTCCGGTCAATACAATTATCGATTGGGCAAGCCAGTCGGCTTACAAACTTAAAATGGATGCTGCTGCAACATTGCCAATAATTGGATATGCTGAAACGAACAAACCCCTGAGCATGGGCGCCGGCTGGAGCCTTATCCCGGTGATATGTAACTATCCTGTTGATGCAGCAACTACGCTCAGCCCGCTAAACCTGGAGATAGCAAAGGATGTTGCCGGAACTGGTGTGCTTTGGCCTGATATGTCAATCAACACTTTGGGTATGCTTACACCAGGCATGGCCTACTATGTATTACTGAATTCCGGTGGTTCATTTACCTACCCACCCAATAGTGGCGAATCTACTCCGGCAAATCCTGTTGTGCTGAAATTACCTGATCATCCGTGGAACAGCATTGAAAATTCTTCATCCTCGCATATCATCGCCATTGTGGCTGATGGAATGCAGGAAGTACTTACAGGTGATATTATAGGCGTATCTGCACCGGATGGAAAGTGCTATGGCGTAAGCGAAATAATTTCGGATGAACAGAATATTGCCCTTTCTGCTTTTGTTGATGATGTAACCACTGATGAGAAGGATGGCTTTAGTGAAGGTGAACCTTTCAGTTTCAATTTGTACAGGCCTGAAACGAATGAGGTTTTCGACCTGGAGGCCGTGTTTAATCCAAACATGCCCAACGGGATGTTCTTTGCCAACGAAGGTTTGTCGGCCATTTCTAACCTGAAACTTTCCTCAACAGGTATCAGCGGGGCTTCGGCATCAGGAATCAGCATTTACCCCAACCCGACAAATGATCGTGTATGGATCAGCGGAATTGAGGAGTTTTCTGAAATTGAGGTTTTAAGCAACACCGGAAAAATGCTTTTGAAGTTAAGCAACGACGGTAAGAATGAAACTTCAATTGACATGACTGCCTTTAGCAATGGCATTTATCAATTGAAACTTACTGGGAATAAATCAACGGCAATTCGAAAGATTATTAAAAACTAATTCTTGGGGCTTATTTTTTTTCAACTCCCGGTTACTGATAAGTGCCGGGAGTTTTTTTTGGTTTTTTTTCTTTTTTGACGTTTCAAAGTCCTGCTGACGTTTGAAAGTCGGGGATTGGTAACTTTCCATCGTCAGAAGGATGAGGACATGGAAACGTTATGTCGTAACAAGAAAATCCTTGCTTTTTTTGGCAAAATATTATTGATGAGTGATGATTCATGATTTTTGATTTAGGATGTATATGGATGCTGTCAAATCAAAAATCAGAAATCGCCTACCTCGACCGGCAAGGCGGGTTAATCGCTAATCTGAAATCAAAAAAAAGCAACCAGTTGGACAAAAATAATTTATGCCCTACTTAGTTCAGCTTTGGGAAAGAAGAGGGTAAACTCACCCTACCCCTCCCCTGCCATCCTCTTCAAAAAATCATCTTTCCTCCGGCGCGAAACTTCCACCTCTGCTCCATCAGCCATAATAATACTGCCACCATCGCCTTTAATGTAACGATCAACATACTTGGTATTTACCAGGTGCGACTGATGAACCCTGATGAAATCCAGGCCCGAAAAAGCATCTTCAAATTCTTTAAGTGTGCGGGTAACCAAAATATTTTCGTCGGTGATAAGATAAAACTTGGTGTAATTGCTTTGGGATTCGCAACGGATGATATCTTTGATATTTACAAACCTAAGCCCTTCGAAAGTTGGAAGGGTAATGCGCTCGATTCCATTCTTATTGCGCAACAAAATATTTATCTTTTTGGTGATATCATCAAAATTTGAAGGCTTAGTTTTAATTTTACCCACGGCATCCATCAATAGCTGGGGATCTATGGGCTTTAACAGATAATCCAGTGCACTGAACTTAATAGCGCGCAGGGCATACTGGTCGTAAGCAGTTACAAAAATAACCTGGAAGTTGATTTCGGGGAGCTTTTCAAGCAGGTCGAATCCAGAACCATCGGGCATCTGTATATCAAGAAAAATGACATCAGGTTTTTCCCTGGTAATGATTATCAAACCTTCTGCTACATTTGCAGCCTGTCCTACAACATCAATACCTTCGCAGTAGTTCTGAAGCATATTCAACACCGCGTTCCGGCTGTCTTGCTCATCATCAATAATAATTGCTTTTATCATGTTTCGGTATTTATTACATTATTTCTTTCTATTTCGATTTGTCTGTTATTGTTTTGTTCAAGATTTTTTGGACTCACTGAAATACTATCCAGGGCTGCCATCCTCTTCTGTGTCGAGGTTTGAATCCCTCATTCTTCAAACTCAAAACGCCAAACGCCAAATGCCGACCTTCGGTCGTGCATGTTCCGAATCCTCGGATTCGTGAATCCGGGACTCGAAGTTTTGCTTCGGCACGCCAAACGTCAAACGCAAAATCTAAACCGCCAAGTTCGCAGAGGGCGCAGAGAAGAATTCATCCCAATTTACAATTCCAACCCCAGAAGCACTAACCTTCAGAACTCTAAACTCAGAACCGAAACTCCAAACTCAGAATCCTAAACTATCCCAGGGCCGCTATCCTCTCCTACGTCGAGGCTTGCCTGCCTCGCCGGCAAGGCGGGCATCCTTTATTCATTAACACATTGAAGCATTCTATCCCCGCAGTGGCGGGATTTCGCTTCGCTCAACATTCAAGCATTGTCACATTTTATCATTTTTAACAAATTCACTCCACTTCAAAAGGCATGTCCATCAACACCCTTGTACCTGTTTCCAAATCTTCAATTTCGCATTTTGCTTTTACCTTCCGGGCTTTCGATAAGGCCATCAATCTTTCTCGTATCACCAACATCCCCAATGATTTGTGGTAAATATTTGTGTTTCGGTCCTGTTCCTGTGCTTTTATCCGCCCTATACCATTGTCTTCAATTTTGCATGAAAGCACTCCATTCATAGCAAAGAAATCAATCATCAGCCTTCCTTTTCTGTCGAGGTTCCTGAATCCATGCTTAATCGAGTTTTCGACAAAAGGTTGAATGAGCATTGGGGGGATATATGTTCTTGAAGGAACGATGCTAACTGAAACTTTAACTTCAAATTCAAAAGCATCTTTAAAGCGCATCGCCTCAAGCTCCATGTAAAGTGAAAGTGTATTAACTTCTTCTTCTACTGTAATCATGACCTTTCTTGAATTTTCGAGGATATTGCGCATGAGCTGCGAGAACTTTGCCAGGTAGCTCATAGCTTTCAGGTTATCGTTAGCCGAAATATAGCTTTGCACCGAATTGAGCGCATTAAACATAAAATGTGGATTGATTTGTGCGCGCAAAAGTTTTTGCTCAGTTTCAAGATTGATTTTTTCAAGTTCAGTTTTTTCACGTTTTTGTTTTTCCTTCAATCTACCAAACCATAAAAGCCCAATAATGAAAATTAGCACAACTAGCCCAACTAACAGGTAGGTAAATGCATTCTGACGTTTAATCTTCAAATCTTTGATTTCGGTATCTTTGGTAAGCAAAACGATTTCTTGCTCCTTCTTTTCTGTTTCATATTTGGTTTGCAATTCGGCAACACGCGAAGCTATTTCAGAATCATTTAATGAATCATTGATTGCAAAATAATCACCCCGGGTTTCATACGCACGTTTAAAATTCCCAATAGCAGCATAATATTGAGAAAGATAATCATAGCCCTGGCCCAAAATATCAGCATAATTATTGGCCTTGGCGAGTTCAATTCCCTGCTCAAGATATCCTATGGCTAAATCCGGCTTATTCATAAGGAGATAGATATGTCCAACGGTACTCAAACTAAAAGTATAGCTGTACTGATCACTTGTTTCCTCAGCCAAGCTTAGTGCTTTTTGACCAAAATCCAGGGCCTTTACATAATCGTCAATGAGTACATACACCAGACTTATATTCAAAGAAATTCTGGCAACGATGTTTTTAGAGCCAAATCTTTCGGCTAGTAGTGAAGCAGCAAAATAATTATCGATAGCAAGTTGATACGCTCCTCTTTCTTCGTATGTAATACCAATATTATTGTGAAGGATCATCATATTCGAACTGTCATTTGTCAGCTTGCACATGTCCATCGCTTTTTTATAATGGTCGAGAGCCTTGGGGTAATTCTTTAGTCTGCTAAACAAAGTACCAATACTAGTATTGGTGGTAATTGTGAGTCGCTTAACACTCTTTGTTACCTGCTCGCCTTTGAGTTGTTCTAATATTTTTAAAGCACTTAACAAATGTTTAATTGCCTCATCATAGTTCTTGGTGTTTTGGTACGCTGATCCCAATTGATTGTGCAATTGAGCAAGTTTTGCAGAACTGACAGATGTACCATATTTTTCGAGGGAGTGCAAATGCGTTTCTACGGCCTTATGATGCTGCCCAATAGTTGAGTAGGCATTACCAGCAAAAAGGAGTGAATAATAAGCATCATCGATGCTTCCCTCTTCCACAGATATTTCATAGGCTTGTTCAGCATATTTTAAGCTCATTCCAGGATCGTAACCCAAAAGTATTTCAGCAGCATCATTATAAAGTTCTGCCTTTTCGATGCCTTCAATTTCTTCGGCCAGGCGAATCAAACTATCAACTTCAGCATTTTGCGAAGTACAAAATTGGCCAATGCTTAAGAATATCAACAGAAGGATGAGAGCATGAGATTTCATATTTCATCATATTTTGACGGCCCGAATTTAAGAATAAAAATCAAATCTCATAAAGGTCAACCTGAAGTACTCACATTTTATCCAGCATTTTATCCCGCCAAATTCTAACTCAAACCTGCCACATATTCACTGAAACCTACC
>CAZBDF010000192.1:0-8407 GCA_964490385.1 uncultured Lentimicrobiaceae bacterium
ACATTTAATTGAAAAAAGATTCAATTTTTACAAATCTATCAATCACCTAAACAATAACCAGCATTTTATAAATAGCTCAAAATTATGGAGGATCAAGATATGATGTTAACCTATAGCAGCAATGATAAACTTTTCCAGTTTTCCTGTGTCCAGCAATCCGTTTGTTCGTACTCCACTGCAAAGGTCGATGCCATAAGGCTCGACTGCAGCGATGGCTTCTTTAACATTTCCGGCATGAAGCCCACCTGCCAGGAAAACCGGTACCTTAACCGCATCCCTTATCTTTCTGCTCAATTTCCAATTGTGGGTAAGGCCGGTACCTCCCAGTACTTTTACTTTCAATGCAGGGTTGCCACTGTCCAGCAGTATTGCGTCAACATGATCTGAAACTTCAATGGCCTTATCTATGGATTCCTCATCGATAACATGCACCACCTGCACCAGTTTTATAGCTGGTAACGATTCTCTAAGCAATTTGTAAGAACCAAGCTCCAAACTGTCAACAATCTGAATGGTGTTGGTTTGGGTTCTTTGGTGGTGCTTGATAATTGCTTCTGCTGAAGTTTCGCTTGTCAATAGGAATGTAGCAATTGGAGGCGGAACTGTTCGGGCAATTTCGTAAATCAATTCATCCGAAATTACACCTGGGCCACTCGGCATCTTCCCCACCAACCCGATGGCTGAAGCACCAAATTGGATGGCAGTTATGGCTTCAGTAATACTAGAGATGCAACATATTTTTATTTTCGGAAACATATTCTTTATCATTTGTTTCGGTTTCTACTTTTAGTATCCAACAAATGTATGTAATTCCATACTAAGACGGGCAAGTACTAACAAATTCAAAAGATTGAATCGTTTTATTTACTACATTTACAAACCAATTTTCGTTCATTCACTTAAAACCATCAAAAATGAAAACGCTTGCCACAACTTTTCTTTTTGTTTTATTAAACATTGGCCTTATGGCCCAGGCTCCACAGGCCTTTAAATACCAGGCAATTTTCCGCGATAACGCCGGTAACATAATTCCAAATCATTCAGGCAGCTTTCGCATCAGCATTCATAAAGCCGAAATAAAACTAATTGTTTACCAGGAAATACATCAGGCAAGCACCAACGATTATGGTTTGGTAAATCTTGATGTGGGCAACGGGACACCGGTGATTGGAAGCATGTCGGCCATCGACTGGGGGAATGGCTACTATATGATTGAGATGGAAGCGGATCCAAACGGAGGGGGTGAATTTGTTTCCTACGGTATGTCGTCCATCCTTTCTGTGCCTTACGCGTTGTACGCCAAAACTGCAGGCAATGGCGGTGGTGGCACATCTTTGTGGGAGAAAAGTGAAGATGATATTTATTATTGGGATGGTAATGTGGGGATCAGGGCCGATACCCCGGAATTTAAACTCACTCTTGGCGAAGATGGTGGTATCCTGGCCAAAGGAAGCATTAACTCAGGGGCAAGCCTGGTAAGTACAGGCTATGGTTCAAAAATGATTTGGTATCCGCGCAAAGCCGCATTCAGGGCAGGTTACCAGGTAGGTGATGAATGGAATGATGCCATGATTGGAAAATATTCGATTGCCTTAGGTTCTACCGTTGAAGCCAGTGGCGATTACTCTTTTGCCGCAGGATGGAGCAATATTGCTTCGGGCCCATCAAGCATTGCCATGGGGATTTTAGCGGAAGCCGGCGCACAGGATGCCATTGCCATTGGAAATTCGGTGGAAGCCACCGGGAGTTATGCCATGGCTATCGGGCAATATTCTTCTGCTGAAAATGATTACTCCGCGACTTTTGGCAAAAATTTGAATGCTACTGCTGACGGCGCAATGGTCATTGGAAGTGGGACCCATGCTTTCGCACGCCTCGAAAATAGCATCGCCAACTCATTGATGATCGGCTTTGATGAAATTCCAACTATGTTGGTAAATGAACATGGAGTAGGAATCGGAACAACATCTTTTAATTCCAATTACACCCTACAAGTTAAAGCGAGCAGTGGAACATATGCCATCGTCGGTGAAGGTAACGATCAGGGCGGTGTCTATGGCTATAGTGCAAGCAATATAGGAGTTTATGGTTATAGCAACACTGGTTTCGCCATGAGGGCCATTTCTCTTGCGGGAACTGCTTTTAAGGCTGAAAATTTTGGTGCTGGGATTACGGCAAATTTAATTGGCAAGGCCACTGGCAATGAAGACGCGGTTTTGGTAACCGAAAACACAAATGGCGGAACTGCAGCAAAATTCATTACATCCGGTGGTACTCCTGCACTTATTATCGATCAGGGCAGCATTGGCTCAATGATCCGGGGCTATAGTTCAATCAGTGATGATTACGTTCTGGATATAGCCGGGAATGGCCGGATCACATTATTCAACGGCGATCATACCCAAACTATAAATATAAACCCTTACGAAAGTGGAACTTCTAATGGAGGTGCAATTTCCCTGTATTCTGGTAATGGCATTCAAACACTTAAGCTGGATGCATCAGATACCAATGAAAATGATGGTGGTATTATTAACCTATACAACGGCAGCGGGATCAAAACGCTTTCGCTGGATGCCTCAGAAATTGGAACTGCAGATGGCAGCCAGATTACTTTATACAACACTTATGGAACTGCCACCATCGCCATTGACGGAAACCATCAAAACGGCGAAGGGCGTATTACGACCAATGTACTCGAAATAACAGGTGGTAGCGATGTGGCCGAACCTTTCGACATCAATTCTAATTCTGAAGTGCTTCCGGGCATGGTAGTTTCCATTGACCCTGATCATCCCGGGAAACTGAAGGTTTCAGCCTTAGCTTACGACAGATGTGTGGCCGGCATTGTAAGTGGTTCCCAAGGTATCAATGCAGGGCTATTGCTTTCGCAGAAAGGTACCATTGCTGAAGGTGAATACCCGGTAGCACTTTCGGGCAGGGTGTATTGTCTGGCTACTGCCGATAACGGAAGCATTAAACCCGGTGACCTGTTAACGACTTCAGATATTGAAGGTCACGTGATGCGGGCTGATGACAATGAAAAAATGCAGGGGGCCATCGTCGGCAAAGCAATGATGGGCTTGGATGAAGGAACGGGTTCAATCCTGGTGTTGGTAAATCTTCAATAAAACAAAAGGAGGTTTATTATGCAGAAAAATCAACAAAGCCGGCAATGGCCGATAAAAATAAGTCAGGTACTTTTCAAAAGTAGCTTCATAGTTGCATTACTTGTAATAGTGATGATGCAAAGCGATGCTTCACTATTCGTATGTAGTAATGATACGGATACTACAATCGAAAACCAAAAAACCACCTTTGCCCGGGAAGCACTGGAACAGCGAAAAATGATGCGTGCAAGTGAAGATGGCACCATTCCCTTTGGTGCACTTGTTAAGGCAAAGGAACATATTGATGAAATGCCCGCTATGGACGATGCCGGCATTTGGGATTGGGAATGGCTGGGGCCTGGAAACATTGGCGGAAGAATTCGTGCCATCCTTATACACCCCGACGACCCTGCACAAATATGGATTGGCAGCGCATCGGGCGGAATTTGGAAATCGAACAATGGCGGCGGCTCATGGGCACCGGTCAACGATTTCATGGCCAACCTTGCCATCACAAGCATCGTAATGGATCCCGTCAATAAATCGATAATGTATGCTGCAACTGGTGAGGGATTTGGTAACGGTGACGCCTTGCAGGGGGCCGGGATTTTTAAAAGCACCAACGGCGGCCTAACATGGAACCAATTGGCCAGCACCAACAATGCAAGCTTTTATTATGTCAACCGTTTGGCCCACCATCCCTATATCAGTGGAAGACTATTTGCTGTTACGGCTTCAGATTTCGGTGCCTGGCAATCGGACGATTATGGCGCGACCTGGAATAAAATACTTGGCACAGGTTGGTGGGCAACTGATATCAGGGTTCACCCAACTTTTCCTCAACACATGATTGTTGGAACAAGAAACGAAGTGTACCTGAGCGGGAATAATGGAATGACCTGGGAGGAGCAAACCACGGGAGTTACCAATAAACTGCCTAATGATGCTGGACGTTGCGAAGTAATTTTTTCGCCCACTGATCCTGACATTATTTATGTCTCGATGGATAGGGATTATGATATTAATAGTGACCTGAAAGGCGAGATATGGCGTAGCCTTGACGGTGGCGACACCTGGGAATTGCGCTGCACCGGTTGGCACTATCTTGGGAAACAAGGCTGGTACGACAATACCATTTGGGTAGATCCAACAAACAGTGACCATTTGGTTGTTGGTGGCATCGACCTATGGCGCAGTACCGATGGCGGACGAAACCTGATTAAAATCAGTAACTGGTCCGCTTATCATATAGGATTTTCGGCACATGCCGATCATCATATCATTGTAAACCACCCAGATTATGATGGCGAAACAAACCTTGCTGTTTTTTTTGGGAATGATGGGGGAATTCAAAAAACGGACGACATCACCGAAGTAAGTACCTTAAATGGCTGGACAAATCTGGCAGGAACAAGTTTAGGGATCACACAGTTTTATGGCGGCGCAGCAGCACCTGATGGAAGTATTATTGTTGGCGGCACGCAGGACAATGACAAACTCAGGTACAAACCTGCCACCGGAACCAATTGGTATCAGGCTACCACTGGCGACGGAGGATTTTCTGCTGTAAATTACAACGACCCTGCTTACGTTTTTGGAGAATTTATACACCTGAAAATGAAACGCAGCATGGATGGAGGCCAATCCTATGGCAATATCATTTACGGTTTGGGGGAAGCCAATAACACAGACAAATCACTGTTCATTGCACCCTTTGTTATGGATCCGAACAACCCGGTAATATTGATTGCCGGGGGCGCTAGCCTGTGGAGGACGACAAGCTCTACTAATGTTTGGCTTTGCGAATGGACGAAATACAGGGAGGATATTGGAACTTTTGTTAATGGGAATGGGGATAACGAGTATTTCAGGTGCAGCGCCATCGACATTGCAAAAGGTAATTCAGGTGTTGTTTGGGCAGGATATACCAGGGGTGTTGTTTCCCGAACACTTGACAATGGTGATACCTGGACCAGGGTGGACCAAACATCACCCTACTTGCCCGATCGCTATGTTACTGACATTGCCATCAATCCTAAAAACTCCAACGAGGTTTTTGTAACCTTTGGGGGATATGAATTTAACGATGTTTGGTACACTACCGATGCAGGTGCTACATGGCAACAAAGAACCGGAACAGCACCCAACGACCTTCCGGCTATTCAGGTAAATACCATTCGTTTCCATCCAACAAATTCCGATTGGATTTATATCGGTACCGACCTGGGGATTTTTGCTTCGGAAGACAGGGGATTGAACTGGAATATTACACCACGGAACGGCGATCATGATGGTCCTGCGAATGTTGAAGTCTCCGAACTTTTTTGGCAGGCCGACTATCTGGTTGCTGCAAGCCATGGCCGCGGAATGTACCGCTGCCGGCCATTAGATATTATTTATGTGGATAAATCTACCCCCGAAACTGGCAATGGAAGTTTATTGTATCCTTATAAAACTGTCGCAGAAGCCGAAAATGCTGCCGGCCCGGGTTCTCAAATCATGATTTATGGGAATACCTACGACGAGGAAGGCCAACTGATATTTCACAAGCGGGGATTGATAAAAGCTACTGAGGGACCGGCCATAATTAAGTGAGTGGAAGGTGAGAGGGTATGTGGTTTAGGTAGATTGGGGAATGTGCTTATTTTTTGTAGGATTCATCTTCATTATTTAACTTTGGCCAAAATGTATAAGCTGAAAATACTTATTCTCAGCCTAATTATTGGAATTTGCATTTTCTTGTTTAATTCAGTTTAGCATCACCTTACTGATTTTGCGCATTTAATAAGAATTTGATTTGTAATATAAAGCCTTACCCTATGAAAAAATTGTTAATGTTTTCTGTGATAATTCTGTCATTTATACCAATTTTTGGACAGGAAAGTAATGAACCATTCAATAAAATCCTCAATGAGATTATTCTTCGGCAGCTTTTTAATAACTATGAGGGAAATGTCCCAATAATAATTGCTGTTCCGGGTTTTTTTATGTATGCAAATATTCAATATACAAACGCTGATTGGCTCATAGAGCAAAGCATTGTTGAAAATATTGAATTCACTAAAAGACAAAAATACGCAGAAAGTGAATTAACGTCCTTAATAAATTTCCAAAGCTTTCCACCATTGCCTTTTGATTCCTCACTTCAGCTAAAGGGGAGCATAAACAATAGACTTGCGTACACGTTAACCTGCCAACGTAAAGGATATGAGCAGGTTTTCACATTGTCGCTTCCTGATGAGAAAACAGAAAAAACATCGACGTATATTAAAGGGCAAATAAAGAATGTTCAAATTAAAAGGGGAGGTAAAATTAGTTTCATTGACTTTAAAGACTTTGGTGATAGCCTTCGGGTAATGACTACCTACGATACCAAGAGTAAAAAATATGCTGTAACTGAAGACCGCTATAGAGATTCACTACTAATTACCAGGACTTTTTTCGGAAAGAGTAAAGACCGTGATGACAGAAAAATCAAAAGAGTGGTCGAGATTGATTATGGTGCTGATGGTAAAGTTTCTAAAAAATATTTTTACCAAAAAGATGGTAGTGTTTCTGATTCAATTATTTATTACTATTCTAACGGCTATTTAAATTCGATGATAAAGATTGGTAAAACGAAACAATCGGCTATTAACTACAATTTTGAGAACGGTCTTTTACTATCTAAATTTATAGTTAACGGTGATTCCAAAACTGAAATTGAATATGGCTATAATGGTCGTAATAAACCAAAGAAATTGTTAATAAAAGACATCGATAAAATCACATGCAATAAATATGCACTGACATACAATATTCAAGGAAGCCTGATTTCTGTAAAACATCTGAAGTTGAATACAATCGACAGTAATCAATGGCTAATCTCCCAATTCTTGTTCAAATATAATGATAATAATAGGCTTCAATCATTTAAGGAAATTGATGCTAAAGGCCGGGTTGTTAAAGAAATCACCCTTGAATTCGAGTATCTTGAAGATGAATAATACTTTTAACATTAGTAAAAAAAATAAACCCCGGTGGTGTTACCATCCGGGGCTCTCGTCCAAAAAAGAAAACCTTTTTGCTGGTAGGTTCTCGGAAGGATCTTAAATAGGTTTGAACACTTCTTTTCAAAAAGCATACCAAAAATAATTTGGGACTAAATATCAGATTAACTAGGTGTTATGAGAGATGCTATTTTTAAAGTTTCTCATGTTTAGAAAATGAAAACCAATATTGGGAAAATCAATTTTCACCAATTTTAATCAAATATCTTTTTTTCTAATTTTTAATAAAAATGTGTTTACATTTGTGGGACTCATTAACTTGCTCTCAACTCACAAACTAAATTGGTGCTATGAATACCTTTACATTCTTTCGCTTGAATGATTTTTTAAGCATCCTGCAAAAGTATTGGCTGCATTTATTAACGATTTTAGTCATCGCATTTGCCCTTTCCTGGTTTTTTACGGGGCCACATTTTCTTCAACCCTGGTATAAATCCACGGCAATTGTTTATCCTGTAAACCTTAGCCCTTACTCTACCGAGACACCCACTGAGCAGTTGCTCCAGCTTCTCGAATCGGATGATTTGAAGGATACCCTCATCAGCCATTTCAAGCTTATGGAACATTACAAGGTTGATTCCACTTTACCATTTGCCCATGCAGTTGTATTTAATAAACTGAAAAAGAAATTAACGATATCCAACACCAGGTTTGAATCAGTATACATCCAGGTTTTAGATAAAAATCCGGAATATGCATGTATGATGATCAACGACCTGATTGACCAATTGAATTTAAAGATCAGGAACATTTACCGGAAACAATTTGATGAGGTTTATACAATTGTAAAAAACCAGATGGATTTGAAGAAATCTGAATTGGATTCACTGGATATGCGCCTTAATGATTTAACAGTTGATTACGAATTATTTGACGTTCCGGCCCAGGCCAACGAAGTAGTGAGGGGCTATCTGGGAACAGTGGATGGTTCCAACGGGGAGGTTATCAACCATGAAAATGTAGCGAAATTCATGCAAAATATCATCTACTTCGGATCAGAACATGTTCGTACATCAGGGTATGCATACAACAGCAGAAACGAATACCTGAACCTGAAGAACCAGTTTGAAAATGTACAAAAGGAGATTACCAAGGAACTTTCGTATGTAAATATCATCAACAGCCCGAAGGTCCCTTTACTGCCTGCTTATAACCTGAGATTGTACATTATGCTTTTTACAAACGTGGGTGTACTTTTTATTGCGTTTCTTCTTTTTTCATTTTTAGAGGTCCTTAAACTCAAAAAGG
>CAZBDF010000193.1:0-8348 GCA_964490385.1 uncultured Lentimicrobiaceae bacterium
AAAGCAATATTTAACACCCCACCTTACAGGCTTTCTGCCATTGGCATCCCTGGGAAAACCCTATCAAGGTTCGCCCTTAAATTATTACTTTTGACACAAATATCAACTACATGAAAATTATCGACCTCAGCCATACCCTGGAAAGTGGCATGTTGCCATATCCGGGGGATGAAGCCCCAAATATTCAAAAATCTGTTACACATGAAAAAGATAGTGTACAAGTAACCAGTCTTGGAATTTCAACCCATACCGGAACTCACCTGGATACGCCCAGGCACTTTGTAGCAAGTGGGGATACAACAGATAAAATGGATTTGGACCACTTCTATGGAAAAGGTGTAATAATTGATTGCAAGAATTATGGCCGGCAGCAGCAAATTCCACTTTCGCATATTGAAAAGTATAAAACAAAATTGGAAAGTGCTGATTTTGCATTGATATACACGGCTTGGCACCACCATTGGGGAACAAATAAGTATTTCGACCATTTTCCTGTCTTATCAGTTGAAGCCAACGAGTTTCTTGTTGGCTACAACTTAAAAGGGATAGGCATGGATTCTTCATCAATTGATGGCATCGATTCAATAGATTATCCAAACCACAACCTGGTTCTCGGCAAGGGTTTAATCATCATCGAAAACCTTACAAACCTTGATCAATTGATTGATAAAGATTTTCAGTTTGCTGCATTTCCATTAAAAATAAAAGAAGGAGACGGATCGCCTGTAAGGGCAGTGGCATTTGTTGGCAATTGATTATCTTTAAGTCCAATCAAAAACAATCTCAAATAGATTTGGTTATAAGCCTGTCGATTTAAACTTTTCCGTTTTTAAGCAAATGAACAACATAAGTAAATTAAAAAAGACAGTTATCACCAGCAATGACGAAATTGCCCCGGATGTATTTGTCCTGAAGTTTAAGCGTGATTTTAGCTTTGTTGCCGGACAGGTTATTTCGATTGCACTTGATGCTGATGAACAGCCCCGGATGTACAGCATTGCCAGCGGAACGCAGGATGATGAAGTTTGGATTTTGTACAACATCAAACCCGATGGTGCACTCACGCCTGAAATGTCAAAATTAGAAACAGGCAACACTATTTACATTTCTGCACCGGAAGGAAATTTTTATGGAACTGCAAAGCCATCCGTTTGGATAGCCTCCGGAACTGGTATCGCCCCCTTTGTTTCGATGTGGCGCTCAGGACTGAAAAAGGATAAGGTGCTGATCCATGGTGGCAGGTTCTTGCATTCTTTTTATTTTGAAGAGGAATTTAAAGATGTTATGGGAGGCGATTATATACGTTGCTGCTCACAGGAATCCGGTGAGGGAATTTATCATGGCAGGTTAACACAATGGCTTAAGGAACAACACAGCCTTCCGATCGATCGAAAATATTACCTATGTGGCAGTGCCGAAATGGTGGTTGAAACGAGGGATATCCTGATAGAAAAAGAAATCCCTTATGAGAATATCGTGGCAGAGATTTATTTTTAATTACCTTTGCTTTAATGAATGTAATAAATAACATTGAGGCTAAGATTAGTAAATTATCACCTAACATGGTGGCCGAATTAGACCGGTATTTAGATTATTTACTTAACAATAGAAATGTAAATAAGCCCAGGAAATTAAAATTAGATTGGGCTGGAGGCTTAAAGGAAATAAATATGACAGCAGTTGAATTGCAAAAAAAAAATCACTGGATGAAATAATAAATATCAATGAAAGCTGTAGAATTCACAACCCAAATTAACAACAACCTCATTCAGGTCCCTGAGGAATTTAACAAAGAGATTAACTTAATTAAGCACAAAAGTGTTAGGGTAATTTTACTTATCGACGAACAAGTAGCATATGAGGAAAATAGAATAAAGTCCTTTGTTCAGGAACAGTTTCTAAAGGGATATGCTAAGTCAGATGCCATTTATGATGAATAAAACCTTATGAAAAAGTATAATTTTGGAGACATAGTTTTATTGAAATTCCCCTTCACAGATGGGATAACTTTCAAAAAACGCCCGGCTATTATAATTAAAGATACAAAAGATGGAGATGTAGTAGTTGCGAGGATTACCAGCCAGTTAATTAATACTGAATTCGATGTTTTTATCGAAAACTGGAGAGAATCAGGATTAAAACTTCCCTCAGTTATCCGTTTACATAAACTTGCCTCACTTGAAAAAAACATTATTGATGCTATACTGGGTAAAATTGACAATGAACTTGCCAGTCTGTAAAAAAAACATTTATCACCCTCTTAAATTAGCCTTCAATATTTAGCACCCTACTAATGCAAAAAATAAGTCTTTTCGGAAAAACCCTCTCCGAACTCCAACAAACAGTCCTCGACCTTGGCCTGCCCAAATTTACTGCCGCACAAATTGCCGATTGGCTTTATAAAAAAGATATCAGCTCAATTGAGGAGATGAGCAACCTCTCGAAGAAAGCCCGGATCCTGCTGGCAGAAAAATATGAATTTGGGTTGATTGACCACACGAAAGTCCAGGAATCGATAGACGGGACAAAAAAGTACCTCTTCCCTACCCAGAATAAAAAATTTATTGAAGCTGCCTATATTCCTGATGAAAACCGAAAAACCCTTTGTGTTTCCTCACAGGTGGGCTGCAAAATGGGCTGCCTGTTTTGCATGACCGGAAAACAGGGTTTTCAATCGAACCTTACTGCCGGCGAAATTGTGAACCAGGTTCGTAACCTTCCAGAACGTGAACAGATTTCCAATGTAGTTTACATGGGCATGGGCGAGCCTTTCGACAACCTTGACGAGGTGATGAAAAGCCTGGAGATTTTTACTGCAGACTGGGGCTTCGCCTGGAGCCCGAAAAGAATTACGGTTTCGACCATAGGCATTGTGCCGGCCATGAAGACTTTTCTTGAAAACAGCGAGTGCCACCTGGCAGTGAGCATGCATTCACCTTTCGAGGATGAACGTAAAAAGCTGATGCCAATAGAAAATGTTTATTCTCTGGATCAAGTTTTGGGTTTGATAAAGTCATTTGATTTTGGCCGACAGCGACGGGTTTCATTTGAGTACATCATGTTTAAAGATTATAACGATACCCCGCGTCATGTGAACCAACTGACCCGCATCCTCGACGGCATCCGTTGCCGCATCAACCTCATCCGCTTCCACCCTATTCCCAATACGCCACTCGAAAGTTCCGACGATGAATGCATCGAAAAGTTTAAACTTGCATTGAACGACAAAGGGATCCGCACTACCATCCGTGCTTCCCGCGGGCAGGATATATTTGCTGCTTGTGGATTGTTATCCACAAAGGAGTTGGTGAAGAAGAAGGAGGATGGGGATTTTTAACCAATAATTCTAATCCTGTTTCAGGATTTTTTGATTAAATACAGTGCCATTCGAATCATGGATTTGAAGCAGGTAAATCCCAGGTGAAAGATTGCTTATGTCGAGCTTGTTTGCTTGTCCATGCAATCCTGCAGCCATCACCTGCCGGCCAATGGAATTTTGGAGCACAAAGGAAAAACCTGTGTTCATCGATTTATTTTCAATATTTAGCACTGAAGTTGCAGGATTTGGGAAAACCAGAAATTCATTACCTATCTTATCGGCTTCCATAACACCAACAGTAAGGTCGGGGATACCACAAGTGAAGTCACCTTTTTTGTAGATAAAATAAGAATCGTGGTAGCGGTGATAAAAAACCGTGTCACCTTCCGTAGAATACTCTTTAGCAATAATTGTAATCCAGTCGGCATTTGGTGGCTGGCCGGTCGCGCTGCCCCTAATCTGAAATTCATCACCAATTTCAAAATCGAAGACTTCGCCAATGGTCATTAATTCCTGTGAGTAAGTGGTAAGTGAAAGGATTGAAGCGATGAGGAGGCTTGTTAATGTTTTCATGGTTTCATATTTTTCATCCAAAGATAGTAAAAAATATATTTGCTCCTCAAGCTATTTGGGGTGCACGACAAATAGCATACATTAACTCATTTGCTTGATATTATGAATCCTCTACGAGGATTTACTTGTTCTTTCCTGACATAGTGTTACAATTCTGAAACCTCTACGAGCTTGTTCGACAAAATGCAAATCGTTCAATAGGTTTATTTGTCAGGGTGCAATAGTAGGGAGAGAAAGTATTTTGAAATGGATATGAACTTTAAAAGTTTATGCCCGGCCATCGCCGAATACCAAAAAATCAAATTCAAAGGCAATTAGTTTATTGGTAGTATAATAGGATTAAAAACAGTGGTTTATACCTCGTAGAGGTTTCAGAATTGTAGTAAAATAGGATGATGATAATTTAGAAATCCTCGTAGAGGATTCATATTTTGGTGATCTTAATAAGTTGAGGGAAATTTGTCGTACACCCGCTCTTTGTTTCAACATGGGATTTTTGATTTTCAAATCAACCTGAATATTTCAGATTATTTTTCATTTTTTCAGGTGCATTTGTATTTTTTACTATTTTTGTTAATAATTCAAATGCAACAGAAAATACAATGGAACACATTTTCAATAAAATAAAAAAGTACAATCCCTGGGATGGAGTGAATTTTAATTCCGGTTTCGAAAGGGTTGGATACCTCGAAAAAATTTCGGGATACCTGGGGAACAATCTTGTGAAAGTGTTGGTTGGACAGCGACGTACAGGCAAGAGCTACGTGTTGCGTCAAATAATAAATACATTAATTACAGGGCACTCGGTAAATCCAAAGAATATTTTTTACCTTAACAAAGAATTCACTGCTTATGACGAAATTACCAGCGCAGAAAAGCTGGAGGAACTTTTTACCTATTATTTAGAAAAAATCCAACCCTCCGGGAAAATCTATATTTTTCTTGACGAAGTGCAAAACATAAGCAAATGGGAGAACTTCGTTAATTCTTACTCCCAGGATTTCACCCGGGAATATGAATTGTTTATCACGGGCTCCAATTCAAAACTCTTATCAGGTGAGCTTGCCACCTTGTTATCGGGACGATATGTTGAATTTGAAATCCTACCTTTCAGCCTATTCGAGTTCGCGGGTTTCAAAAATCAAACAGTTGATAAAAATTTATTTTTAAACTATCTCCAAACCAGCGGCCTTCCCGAAATGTTTAACTTTAATGATGAGGAAATCCGGCGGCACTATGTTGGTGACTTAAAAAACACCATCGTTTTGCGGGATATTGTTCAACGTAACCAGGTTAAAGATTTAAACCTGTTGGAAGAAATATTCAAATTTCTAAGCGTGAACATTGGAAGCCTGACTTCGCTCACCAGCATTGTGAAGTATTTTAAAAGCAAGCAGAAACAAACGAACTACGAAACCGTTTCGACCTATGTAGGCTACCTGCTCGATACTTTTATAGTGCATGAAGTGGAGCGCTATAATTTGCGTGGAAAGCAAAGCCTGGGTGGCGTTCGAAAGTATTACCTCAACGACCTCGCGTTCAAAAACTACGTTTATGGCTATTACCCCTCAGATGTGGGATACAACCTGGAGAATTATGTTTACCTGCAACTCAGGCGTTTGGGCTACAAAATTTCTGTTGGGGTGATAAATGGCAACGAAATAGATTTTGTTGCTCAAAAACCAGGTAAGACCTTATACGTGCAAGTAGCTTATTTGCTCAACGAACCCAAAACTATCGAGAGGGAATTCGGTAATTTGTTAGCGATAAAAGACAACCATGAAAAGATGGTGATTTCGATGGATGAAATGCAGTTCTCGGATTACGAAGGCATCAGGCATTTGAGGCCCTGGGAGTTAGTGTGATGATTATTTCCAAGCAAAACTCTCCCAGAAAGGCATAGGATTTTTAAAACTAGCCAGGCAACCTTTCCATGAAAATAAGCATCTTTAAAAATATGAAGTCTCCTTTTTTTCAAATCATCACTAAATAATTAAAAAATAAAAAATCCAATGAAAAAGAACACTCTTTTCCGATTACAAACAGTAGTTGCATTTTGCCTATTCCTCGTTATAAGCACCAATGCCCAGCCTACTTTTATCAAATCCATCGGCGGAATGTTTGATGAGTATGGGTTTCGTGTACTTCAGAAAGAAAATGGGGATTTCATTATTTCAGGATTTACAACAACAAACAGTGAAGGACAGGAGGACTTTTACCTGATTAAGACTGATGTAAATGGCAACCCAGCGTGGGAAAAATCCTATGGCGAACCCCTCACCGACATCAGTTATTCAGTGATTGAAACCTTTGATGGAGGCTATTTAATGTGTGGGGATTCCCAAACATATGGCACCGGGATTTTTAGTGCCAGTCTGATTAAAACTGATGGTGATGGAAATTTCCAGTGGCAAAAAAAGTATTATGGCGATTATTCAGCCATGGGCCGGGATGTTGTTCAAGCAGATGAGAACAGTTATGTATTTTGCGCATCCACCCGAAATGAAACGGATGCACCAAGCAATACCTTGCTTGTTAAAATAAATTTGGAGGGTGATACTATTTGGACGAAAAAATTTGGTGGACCGGATGATGACTGGCCCCGGACACTGGTAAAGTCCAATGATGGAGGATTTGTAATTTGCGGCGGTTCCAGAAATACAGGAAACGGGATTGAAGATGTTTACATTATTAAAACGGATGAGGATGGCAACCTGATTTGGGAAGGCACTTATGGCAGCCATACCTATGATTCCGGGAATACAATTATTGAAACTAACGATGGAGGGTATGTAGTATGTGGTCAATCGACCAACAGCAGTGCAGGATATTTAGATTTTATACTATTGCGTATTGATGCGTATGGCAACGAAATTTGGCAAAAATATTTCGGAAATGACGACGCTGCCTGGGGAATGTCAATTACAGCATCAACTGATGGAGGTTTTGTTGCATGTGGGGGTCTGCGCAAAGGCCTTAATGAAACTATTTTTGCCTGGCTTGTAAAGGTTGACCAAAATGGCGATGAAGTTTGGACACAACAGTTTAATTTTGAAGAAAACAAAACTACTTATGCCGCCAGCATCATCACTGCCCAGAATGGCGGGTACGCTGTTTGCGGTTATACAAAAGCTGATGGCAACCTGGAATGGATGGATCTACTTCTCATCAAAACTGATGATATGGGAATAGTTACCTTAATCGAAACCATAGAAACCCAGCCACCTCAGCTATTGAAAATTTCACCTAATCCAAGCAATGGAAAGTTTTGTGTCGAAATCCCGAAAGGAGCTACTGACATTAAAATTTTCGATAGCAATGGGGCTTTACTTGTTGAAGAAACCCTGATGGAAAACCCGGAAAAATCGATAAGAAATTTTGACCTCTCCAATTTTGGTAAGGGGATGTATTTTGTCAATGCCTACACTGAAGGAAAAACTTTTAATGGAAAAGTAGTGGTGGAATAAATGAAAAGATTTTTAAGCCACGAATTCACGAATTAAAAACGGATAATTGTGGTTGACCGTTGGTTTGCCTTTCATTCCTGCAATTAAAACTACTGTTCCAATCTCCTCAAGGTCTGTTTGAATTTACATTTGTATTGAGTAGCAAATTCTTTTTATATTTATCGGTGGGCATTTTTGATTGGACATTAAAAAAATACAACCGGGCCTATCAATATCCAGTCAAATTTCCAAATTAACACATCATCAAATTATCAAATCAAACCATCTACTTCAACTGCAACAGCCTATACTCCGTTGGGTGCGGCACACCCTTAAAATCTTCAATATAGGTTTTTGAGATTTCGCTGATAAGGGTTTGACTTTTATCAATCTTTAGCTCCTTCACATCTTTCATAACCATGTTATAAAAAGCCTCGCTCATCACAACCCGATCGCCTTGTGCCTTTTTCATCAACCTTGCCGACATGTCGATATCGGTACCATAATAATCGTTTACGCCATCAAAGAAAGTGATGTTATATACATCGGTGCAATAATGGATGGCTACCTTGCATTCGTAAAAAACCTCCTTTAAAGGATGATGGACCAGGGTGTCCATGGTTGCATAAATTTCGCTCAATAGCGAGAAATAGTTATTAAGAGACCTACTGTTTTTCAAATCCCCATCCGGCAGGTACAACATCAGTTCGTCGCCAATTCCTTTTACCACAAAATTCGGGAAGTCGTTGATAAAGGAAATGAAATTGAAAGTATTATTTAGCTTACGAATCCAAGCATTGCCTTCCTGGTCATATTTATCGCCAGTCGAATTAATCAGGTCAATAAAAATACACACCCCCGGAGTAGGCTTAAGCCCGGCAATAATTTCAGTTAATTCTTCTGAATACGGGTTTTTATGATGAATGAATGTGGCCATAATTAAAATCGTTTAGCGTCCCGAAAAGTAGAAAATTTTCAATTTTCGTAACTTTTCGAGGATGTTCCGAATC
>CAZBDF010000194.1:0-8342 GCA_964490385.1 uncultured Lentimicrobiaceae bacterium
TCAAATAACTAGAATATACAAATAAAAGGTAACCGTCCCCTACAACTCAGAACCCAGAACGCAAAATGCCGAAAAACCAGAAATCTTTGATTTCATTGTTTTTCGGGACCCCAAACGCTCTCCTACCTCAACACCGTCACCGTTCCCCTTTTTTCAATTGTCTGTCCTTCGGGGGTACGATAAACAATTAGATAAACATAAGCGTCAGTAGGAACTAACTCGCCATTGAATTTTCCATCCCAGTATCCTTCGGGATCGGAGGTGGAAAAAAGCTGCTGCCCCCATTTATTGAAAATGGAAAGTTGGTAGCCATCGGGATTTATGAACGCCATCAGTGGCTTAAAAATATTGTCGGGTGGGGCAAGGCTTGGGCAAAATGCATTGGGGACAAGTACCGTGGTTTCCTGCTCAATGGTTATTTCGTTAGAAAAGCTATGGTCCTTAATATCTTCGAAACCATTATCTCCTTCATTTTCGATGGCTTCAACTATGTAACTGAAACTTCCTTCGAGATTGCTCAAACTGGAAACATCATCGGCGTATGTGGTTTCGCTGGAGGATACCGTGGCAAGGATGCCATTGGGATTTTCAATCCCATCCACCTTTCGGTAAATATTATATTCCTCAACCCCGGTAACATCCCAGCCACCATATTTATTCCATTCAAGTAAATTAGATGTTCCGGTTAGGCTGGGATATCCGGTAAGATGGATTGTTTGGGCAACGTTGGCCGAAGCCAGGGTATCCACCCCGCAACTGTCGCAGGCACGGATTTGATAATAATAACTTTGACTGTTAAAATCTGCCAGTTCATCGATATATACTTTTGCGGGGTTGTAATTGGTCAGGTCAATTATTTCGCTAATTGTGTCGAAGGTAATTCCATCATCAGATCGAAGTACTTTGAATTTTGAAATAGGTGCAGTTTCATCCGCTACCCATTCAACTTTAATATGATCGTTGTTTTCAACCGTGGCATAACGGATAAATACATGCTCAGGTTGCTTGGGTGTATAGGACTTTAAGGTTACTTCACAGGAAGTTGATGTCCGCAATTTATCAGCATTAAAAGCTCTAATTTTAAAGGAATATAAGGTGTTTTGAACTAAGTTACGAAACCTGTAATAAGTACGATCAGGTGTGGTGGTTGCCACTTCAAAGTATGAGCCACCACTTTCAGATGCTAAAACCTGGTATCCGGACAATTCCGGAACCATATTTTCATAAGCTGACCATTGAAGGAAAATCGAATTTTCACAAATATCAAGAATGGGAGCTTCCAGCAAAATTGTTTTAAGCGTATCTGACCACAGGGAATTATTATTGACACCAGCCCCGTAAGCAAATATTCGGTACCACTGGGAAGCCGCACAAGCACTTACATTCTCATCGCGGTAAAATGGTGGATCATTCACAGAAACCGTATCAATTACCTCCCATATAAATGTTGATCCATTCCATTGGTGATGGATAATTCCATAACCCTCGGTATTGTCAGTATTTGGGAACCAAGATATTATGGGCACATCACCATCAATACTTATTGAATCCAAGACAGGTGTCTGGATAAGTTGGGCATGTAAATTCAATGTGGAAAAATGCACGGTTAACAGAAAAACCAAAAAGATACCAAGCCCCGTATGTCTGTGTATTCTATTCATGTTTTTTTACGCCATCATCAAAATTTGAAATTACCTTTCGGGATTATTTTCTCCAACTACCAAACGAACCATCGAATCTGGCTGTAGGTAACTAACGGCCAAATCGCGGATTTCTTCTGTTGTGATGTTTTTAATTGTATCAAGGAAGCGCGAATAATATTCCATATTTAAGCCATAAGGGAATACCCCTTTGAATAATTCTGCCCGGGAAAAGGGGCCATCGGCACTCCTAAGAAAACTCCCGGCCAGGTAATTTTTCACGAGGCTTAACTCTTCATCAGCAACCAATTCGGTACGCATTTTCTCGATTTCAATAAAGACTTCGTCCAGGGCCTTTTGGGTTACATCGACACCAACTTCCGAGGCAATAAAAAACATTCCGGCATGACGGAGCGATGCAATACCCGAGCCAATGCCGTAAGTGTAGCCTTTATCTTCGCGGATGTTGGTCATCAGGCGTGAACCAAAATAGCCACCAAAAATAGTGTTCACTACTTTAAATTTCAGATAATCGGGATGCAACTTATTGAAGCTTGGGTTGCCCAACCTCAATGCTGATTGCAGTGCGCCATCTTTGGCAATAAACTGATTCTTTTGAGCAATGGTTGAAAGGGCCGGGATATGCTGCGATCCGGGCTTTTGTTTTATGGGATGTTTCCCAAAATAGTAATTGAGTTTTTCGATGATTTTTTCGGAAACTTTACCTGAAACGATGATTGTAAATTTCGCGCCCAGGTAACGCTCTTCGAAATATTTCCTGAGCAAATTGCTACTTACATTTGCATAGTCACCCTCCAAAGCCATTTGACCATAAGGATGGTTTTTTCCAAAAATCAACGAAGAAAATTTGTGCCTTGCGATAAAGCTCACTTTGTCCATGTTTACCAAAAATTCCTGCTGCTGCTTCTTTACTATCGTTTCAACCTCCCCTTCCGGGAAAGTCGGTTTTAAAGCAACTTCGTGTAGCACCGGCAATAATTTATCAAGATGCTTATTCAGGCTATAGAGCGAAATTGTAGCAAGATCTTTTTCGTTGGATTTCTTCAAATACGCACCATAAAAGTCAATCGTTTCGGCGATGGATTTTGAGTTAAAGGATTCCGTTCCCTCGGTCAGGCATTTATTGGTGAAGAAGGCCTGCAGCACCTGCGATTGGTGAAATGAACCTGCCTCATATACAAGTTCAACCCTTGACAGTTCCTGCGTGCCCGCATCAATCAAGAATACAGGTATTCCATTGTCCAGCAAATATTTTTCAGGTTCCGGCAGTTCAATACGTTCGATGGATTTTAATCCCGGAGCTATTTTTCTAAGATCGTTTATTGTCATTAGATTTACTCTTTCGTTTTGATAATTTACTTTTCGTAAGACCCCCTCTAACTCCCCCTTAAAGGGGAGAATGCCACCACACTGGCTACTGCAGTCGCTTGTGCGGTGGGACTCCCTTCCCCTTGAGGGTAAGGGCTGGGCCTGCCTGCCCGTACAATGTCAATTAGTTAAGCGTTTTATTTCCGATTGATGATTAATGAGTGCTGATTTTTGATTTTTTGTTAGATGATAGTCAGATACATATTAAATCAAAAATCGTTAATCGACAATCACACATCAACATCATTACCTTAACTTATTAGCATTGGCCTGCTGGCATCGCAGGGATGGGGTCTATTTCGCTTTATAAAACAAGGTAGTACAATTCTCCGGTTTCAGTACATTCTTAGCAACGGTCATAATTTTCTCAGGAGTTACCGCCTGGTATTTCCCCGCTTCCAGGTTCACATCCCCGGCTTTGTCATTTAATTCTGCAAAAGCCAGGTTCATGGCTTTGTCCAGCACATTCATTTCTGAAAAAACCAGTGTTGATTCTACTTTGTTTTTCACTTTTTGTAATTCATCCTTAGCTATCAGCGTAGTCCGGAGTTTCTCAATTTCCAGGATTATGGCAACATCAGCTTCCTCCAGACTTTTGCCATGTGCCGGTTTTCCGGTAACTACCAGAAGCCCCTCATCCCTGCTACCCATGATAAAGGCATTGATTTCGCTAAACAATTTCTTATTTTTCACCAACTCATAGTACAGTCGCGATGATTGCCCGTTGCCAAGCAAATCCGACAGCAAATCGGTGGCATGATATTTTTCATCAGCGCGACTACACATGTGCCAGCATTTGTAAATAGCATCTATTGGGACATCTCTTTCCACTTCCATAAACCGGGCTTTGGTTTGGATGGGCTCAACAGGGATCTTCCGTATATTTTCGCCATGATTATCGATTGGCCCAAACCACTTTTTAGCCAGTGATTTTATTTCACTCACCTCCACATCACCCGACACCACAAGAATGGCATTGTTTGGATTGTAATATTTCCCATAAAATGCCCGCACATCTTGCATGGTCGAATCGGTGATATGTTCAATCTTTTTTCCAATGGTTGGCCACGAGTAGGGATGCACCTTGTAAACCTCTGGCCGCATCAACAACCAAACATCGCCATAGGGCTGGTTGAGGTGGGTTTGCCTGAACTCTTCCGAAACTACATTACGCTGCACTTCGAGGCTCTTCTCCGAAAATGCCAGTTGGTTCATCCTGTCTGATTCCAGCCAAAAGGCTGTGTCAATATTTTGCTTTGGCAGGGTGAGATAAAAATTGGTAACATCGTTACTGGTGAAGGCGTTGTTCTCTCCTCCGGCCCTTTCGAGTGGCACATCATATTTGGGGATATTTGCGGACCCGCCAAACATCAGGTGTTCAAAAAGGTGGGCAAAACCGGTCTTTTCCGGATCCTCATCTCTCGCTCCAACATCATACAATATATTCATGGCAACAATGGGAGTTGATGCATCCTGATGCACAATTACCCGCAATCCATTGCCCAGTGTAAACTTTTCAAAATTGATCATAAATAGATTTTGATATTTGCGCCAAAAGTAATGGAAAAAGGAAAGAGTGGGGGATTGGAATGATGGAGTATTGGAGTACTGGAGTGATAGAGTAATAGAAAGATGGTAATGAAGATTGATGCCGAGTGCTGAGGGCGTAGGGCTTAGAGCAAAACAACAGGGGGATATTTGATGGACATAAGCGAGTTCGAAGTTTTACGATACGTTGTTGAAAACAATCAACTTTCAAATTAGACAGATTTGTAAAAATATATTTTCAAACTTCGAACGGATATCAGCGACGATGAAAAAGTAGAAAGTGGATTTGGAAATGGGTGGAAAAAGATTATAACCCGGCACTGCCTGTCCAGCAAAGCGGGAAGTTGAGGCATTCAGTTCATAATTATTAGACGCAGATTTGCGCGGATGAAACGGATAAAACCACAAAATGAAGATTGGCGTAATGGGCAAACCCGGCAGGGGTCGAGCCATTTATTCACAAAAATTTAACCTTCAAAAACATATCAATTTCAATTATTCATCGTTACTTTGTTTTTTAATTAACAATGGTCTCTCTCTTACTATCACTATTTTATGTCTAACAATCTTTATATCGCTGCAGCTGAGGCGGAATCGGGCAAATCGCTCATCGTACTCGGGCTGATGGAACTACTGTCGAGGCACGTGCAAAAAATTGGATTTTTCAGGCCTGTTATTGCTACTGAAAAAGAAAAAGATGGCCACATCCGCTTAATTGCCGAGCACTACAAATTGCCCATCGACTATGATTTGATGTATGGCATCACCAGTAGTCAGGCCCTCGATTTAATGCAGGCCGGTGATACTGACTCCGTTTTTACGCTCATACTCGACAAATACAAAAAGCTTGAAAAGCTTTGTGATTTTATTTTGATCGAGGGGACCGATTTTCGTGGCACGCTCACCCAATTTGAATTCGATTTCAATGTCCGCTTTGCCAATAATCTTGGAGCGCCTATCCTTGCGGTAATCAATGGAAATGAAAAATCCGTATCAGCGATTGCCGACAACATGAAGATCATCAAAGGCATCCTTGCAGATGAAAAGTGCTCTCAGATTGGAACTGTTATCAATCGTGCGGCACCAAATGATGCCGTAGCTATCCGAAAAGTAATCACCGAAATCGGTAAACCCGAAGAAATCAATTTTGTTCTTCCCGAAAAGAATATTTTACAAAAGCTCACTATTCGTCAGATCATAAAGGCTCTTGACGCATTTCACTACTATGGTTCAGACGAAAACCTGAACATGGACGTAATGGATTTTAAGGTGGCTGCCATGAGCATGGAACAGGTTTTAAAACAAGTTCCCGAAGGATCACTTGTTATTACCTCGGGCGATCGAAGCGATATTTTGGTTGGTTTACTGATGACCCTTCTTACCGATAATTTCCCCAAGATTTCAGGCATACTGCTCACCGGGGATATGAAACCCAGCCAGCAGGTACAACGATTAATGGATGGTGTTGCTGACTTGCCTGTTTCAATTATTGGTGTGGATACCGATACTTACGAAACTGCCATGCGGGTGAGTAAAATCCATCCGGTCCTGTCTCCTGAAAATGAGCGCAGGCTTGCTGCCGCACTTGGCCATTTCGAAGCCAACGTTGACCTTGATGTGCTTGGGCAAATCATTAGGATTACGCGTTCGCAAGTGGTTACACCTGTGATGTTCGAGTACGACCTCTTTGAGCGTGCCCGTGCCAACCGTAAACATATTGTACTGCCCGAATCTGAAGATGAACGTATCTTAAGGGCATGCGAAATACTTCTCAGAAGAAATGTTGTGGATATAACCCTGCTTGGCAACGAGGATGAAATTTTTAAACATGCAGAGGCAATGCAGCTACAACTTAAAGGTGTAAATATTATCGATCCTTACGATAACGACTTGGTGCATGAATATGCCGCTGAATATTACAAATTGAGGAAGCACAAAGGAATCACCAAAAAAGATGCTTTCGATTTAATGCATGATGTGAGCTATCTGGGAACCATGATGGTTCATAAGGGCCATGCCGATGGGATGGTTTCGGGGGCTGTTAATACAACAGGCCATACTATCCGCCCTGCTTTTGAATTTATAAAAACCAAGCCGGGAGTGTCCATTGTATCAAGTTCATTCCTCATGTGCTTTGCCGACCGTGTACTTGTGTATGGCGATTGTGCCGTAAATCCAAATCCAAACTCGGAGCAACTGGCGGATATTGCCATCAGTTCGGCTGATACCGCCTTGAATTTTGGGATTGAGCCAAGAATTGCCATGTTGTCCTATTCAACCGGTACATCCGGAAAAGGCGAAGAAGTGGAAAAGGTAAGGAAAGCTACACAAATAGCCCGCGAACGTCGCCCCGACCTGAAAATCGAAGGGCCGATCCAATATGATGCCGCCATCGAACCCAGCGTGGCTGCCCAAAAAATGCCGGGCAGCGAAGTTGCCGGAAAAGCCACCGTGTTTATCTTCCCTGATCTCAACACTGGAAACAATACCTACAAAGCTGTACAGCGAGCTTCAAATGCCGTAGCCATCGGTCCGATATTACAGGGCTTGAACAAACCGGTGAACGACCTCAGCCGTGGATGCTTAGTAAAAGATATCGTGAATACTGTTGTAATTACAGCAATTCAGGCGCAGGATTAGGAGAGATTAGTGATTGGTGATCAGTGAATGGTGAATGGTGAATGGTGATCAGATCGGTGATCAGTGATCGGTGGATGTGATCGGTAATTGGTATATCTCTGTAAAGAAAATTCAGGACGGGTCAGTGAATGGAGAACATAACGTTCAGAAATTTCAAACCTTAAATGTTTTGATTCCACTTTGAAGTTGTTTTAATCGACCACATCAAAAAACCTGTAAGGGTTTCGCTATTGTAGCAATGATGATAGGAAAAAACAATCTACAACCCAGTATAGGTTGAGCTTTCGAATATAGAAATCCTTGAGAAAAAGTCCCTGCAGCCAAAAAGCAATCAACCATCCATGACCTTTCAGCCACTAAAATGTTATAAAAATGTTACAATTTCCCTAAAACATTTTGCCCCTGTTTGTGGTTTATACCAAATATGTCCCCAACTGAGTAATATAAATGTTTTCTTTTTCTCTTCTTCTACGTTAGAAAATATTTCCGTAGCTTCGGCTATGCAAAGATTTTCTGCCTCGAATAAGAAAAAAATAATTCAATTTATTTATCAATCATTTGGAAACATAATTGGTATTATTATTTAAAATCAAATCATGAACATATTTGCATTAAAATTCGTTTTATACACAGCACTCATTTTTGCTTTTCACCAAACCAAAGGACAGGATATTATGGAATTCAGGCAACTCACACCCGAAGAAGAACGGGTGATCATACATAAGGGAACCGAAGCACCTTTTACAGGTGAATATTACAAGAACAAAGAAAAGGGAACTTACACCTGCAAACAATGCGGGGCCTCGCTTTATCATTCAGGGGATAAGTTTGAATCGGATTGTGGCTGGCCCAGTTTTGATGATGAAATTGATGGTGCAGTTACACGATACACCGATGCCGATGGGCGACGCACTGAAATTGTCTGTACAAATTGTGAAGGTCATTTAGGCCATGTATTTTTGGGCGAAGGATTTACACAAAAAAACACCCGGCATTGTGTCAATTCTATTTCGATGGATTTTGTTCCTGAAAAAAAAGAACAGAAAACTGCCAGGGCTATCTTTGCATCCGGATGCTTTTGGGGCACTGAATATTATCTGAAAAAAGTAAAAGGCGTTAAATCGA
>CAZBDF010000195.1:0-8335 GCA_964490385.1 uncultured Lentimicrobiaceae bacterium
ACTCATCGAAATCGATCACGAATCAGTTGAATATTTGTCAGAAGCATATCCTGAATTTCAGGCCAACATTATCCAGGCAAACTTTTTAAAAGTAAATCCTACTGAAATTTTCAGCCAGGAGTTTTCGATCATAGGAAATTTCCCCTACAATATTTCCAGCCAGATATTTTTCAGGGTTATCGAAAACCGTGAGCTGGTCCCAGAGCTAGTAGGGATGATTCAAAAGGAAGTGGCCGAAAGGCTTGTTTCACCTCCAGGCAACAAAACCTACGGCATCCTATCGGTGATATTAGGAGCGTTTTATGAAATGGAAATCTTGTTTATGGTAAGTGAAAATGTATTCTCCCCACCTCCCAAAGTAAAATCGGCGGTAATAAGACTGACACGTAAAGAAAATTTTGAGCTTGATTGTGATGAGAAGCTATTTTTTAGTGTGATAAAAACCGGTTTTAACCAACGCCGAAAAACTTTACGCAATTCTTTAAAAAGCCTTTGGGTAAATAAACTTGATACCGATGAATATCCCATCTTCAAAAAAAGGCCTGAACAGCTTGGAGTGGAGGAATTTGTGGAGCTGACAAAGATTTTGAGTTAAATAGAGCCTACTTAAAAATCAATAAGTTATAGATAATAAACAATTTAGACACAAGAAAATATGTCTTTGATGCAAGGGTTATTATAGGAATGATTAAAAAACCATGTATTTGATATTTCGGTGCGCTGCACCTCTGTTTATACTCCACATTTTCCTCTATAAAGATTTTGGTGCTCTGCACCATTTTTTAAGCCACAGAGTGGCGGAATCTTTGTAGAATTATAATCACCGGTCATTTTTAAGGTGCAGCGCACCGAGATATTGATTTAAGAAATGTCATGGTGTTTTTCCATAGGTACTAAATAAAAATCTTGTGTTACGAAAAGCGATCCCTCCATATTTTACTGATTCCCTGTAACTTAAAGTAGATTGGGGTAATATCAAAATAAAAACACTGTTTTTTGGGATAATTTTAAAATGATTACACCTAACTTATTGAGATGAACCAACTTACCCCGATATGAAACTAAAACTAATCAGTTTTAAAAATGTACTGTCCATTAATATAACAGACTAAAATTCAGCATTTTTCATTTCTTAGTTTATTCTGATAGAAACCTTTTCCCAGTTTTTTTTAAAGTATTTTTCAAATTATGTAAATTGTAAACTACTTTGATACATGTATGAAAAATACCAAATTCAGCCTTCAAATTCCCTACTACTTCTTTATAAACTTTCCTAACAGGCTTTCTGTTTTCGATTCCACATGAATAAAATAACCGCCGGAGTTCAATTCCGAAACATCAATCTGATGGTCCTCACCTTCACTTATTTTACCGGATAAAACAGTCTTGCCGCTCATATCCAAAACCTGAAAATTTGTAGCACTTTTCAAGGCTTGAGTCTTCAGGTTCAATACATCATAAACAGGATTTGGATAAATTTCAACCTTATTGGTTTCAACAGCAATTTCATCTTCACCAACAAAATCACCCAGGTAAATTTTGTACATCGAGCGGCCATAGCTTGCTGCAACCAACATTCTTAGCTCGTCGTGAAAAGTGAGGTCGCACACAGGAACATTGGGCAGGCCTTCTCCCATCAAGCCCCAGTTTTGACCCAGGTTCCAGCTCACAAATACGCCCACATCGGTGGCAATGTAGAGTGCCGAGTCGAGTGTGGGATCAACGATTATATCATTTATTGGTGCTTCGGGTAAATCACCGGAAATGTCAGCCCAGGTTTGGCCAAAATCATCAGTACGGAAAATATGTGGCATGTATTCGTCATAGCGATATCCCGAAAAGGTCACATAGGCAGTGGCTTCATCAAAGGGATCGGCAGCCACACGGCTAACCCAGCGTACAGGCAGTTGAAATTCATTAGAAACTTTCGTCCAGTTGCCACCATCATTTTGTGTTACCCAAACATTGCCATCATCAGTACCGGCATAAATAATATCATCGTTTACCGGAGAAACAGTAATGGTAGTAACCGTTCCGTAAGTTTGGTTGTATTGTCCGGGGCTATTGGTTAGGTCAGGGCTAATCGAACTCCAGGAGGCAGCATGATTGGTAGATTTATAAACCTTACTTCCACCATAATAGAGCGTAGAAGGATTGTTGGGATTGAATACCAGTGGCGACATCCAGTTGAATCTATCCGATCCGAGGCCATTGGTAGCTCCCTGGAAAGAAGAACCCCCATTTGTTGATCTTCCCAAACCACCATACTGGTAATTGGCATAAACATACTGGTTGTTTTGCGGATTTACCAACACGTAAAAACCATCGCCACCATAAATACTGTACCAGTCGTCCAGTGCACCGGTCATGGTGCGGTTTGTGCCATTGTCCTGTGCGCCGCCATACAACCTGTCAGGATTTTGATAATCAATTTCAGAGGTGTAAAACTGAATGTTGGGCAAGTTCTCAAGATGCGTCCAGCTACTTCCTCCATTTTGTGAAGTATAAACCCCGCCATCATTTCCGAGTACCACAAAGTTATGGTCCAGGGGATGTGCATTCAAGGCATGCTGATCGACGTGCACCGACCAACCAATATTCGACCAGGAATTGCCACCGTTAGTAGTTCTGAAAAGGTCGTACCCAATTGCAAAAACTATATCCGGGTCAGTTGGGTCAACCCTTAAGCGGCCAAACCACCAACCATAGGACGAATAAATATTACTCATCGAGCCGTCATTGGTTTGCGTCCAGCTATCACCGTTGTTGGTGGTTTTATAAACCCCATCAAAATACCCGGTTTGATCAGCATAAATCGTGTAAAGGATTTCGGGATCGGATTGTGAAATGGAGATTCCAATCCTTCCTACATTTTCACCTTCCGGAAGGCCATTCGTCAATTCACTCCAGTTTTCGCCACCATCATAAGTACGGTAAACACCACAACCATCGCCACCATAATGACGCTTATCGGGCCGGCGTGTACGTTCCCACATGCACGCATAAAGTGTTTCAGGATTATTGGGATGGATTACAATATCGATAGCCCCGGTTGAATCGTTCAGGTAAAGTACCTTCTCCCAGGTTTGTCCGCCGTCGGTAGTTTTAAAAACGCCACGTTGCCCGTTGGTCGAAAACATTCGTCCCATAGCAGCCACATAACAAATATCAGGATCATTGGGATGCACCACCAAACGGCCAACGCTCCCACTTTCGTGCAAGCCCAGATCGGTCCACGAACCTCCACCATCATCCGACCTAAAAATACCCAGCCCGTCGTAAGACAGTGAACCTCCGCCGGGATTGGCCTCGCCTGTCCCCACATAAATTATTTCAGGGTTGGAGGGTGCCAGGGCTACATCTCCAATCGACAAACTGGGCTGATCATCAAAAATAGCAATGAATGAACCCCCGGCATCTTCTGTTTTCAATACACCTCCTGAGGCATTACCGATATAAAACACATCTATATCAGTAGGGTGCATGGTTACACTGGTAACCCTACCACCAATATTTACAGGGCCTGCAAACCCCCACGATACACGATGATCAGTAGCTTTATAATCCTCCCTCATTTTTGCAGCCTGCGCAATGGCTTCGCGATAAGCGGCATGATTGATATCATCATAAGGATAAGCCCGTTGCATGAATCCCCAGTCGTTGGGCGCTTTTTCAGGAATTTGTGCATCATCGCTCCGATACAGTTTGTTTATCAGAAAAATGGAAAGCAGGATAAGGACAATGGCAGTGATTTTGAGTAGTCTGTGTTTCATTAGCGAAATTTTTGAAATAGTGGCGGCAAATTTACGATATAATTTAATGACTTGGATTTTTCGGCCCATAGATCATTTCACTAGAGCCTACATATTTTAAACGATATAAAATATGCCGATTAAAATCTTGAAACAATAAGGAGAGCGTGTAATTGATTGTAGGGTAAGGCAAGTGGGGAGAAAGAAAGAGACCTAACAGGTTTTAAAAACCTGTTAGGTCTTCGTCGGTAAATGTGTAGCATTTCCTAACTTGGAACCGGTAACTTGCAACTTCCTTCCTCTATTCCACCGGACTGGGGAAATGAATGGAGCAATTGTCGGTTACCCTGATATAGTAGGCTTTGCCGGGTTCAAGGTAGGTAAGTGTGTAAATTTTTTGCGAAGGCCAGTAAACTTTATCACCGCCTATTTCCATCACTATGCCATATCAACACCTCTGTTGCACCATATCCAAAATCTTTCAACGAAGCGTCACGTGTCCTGATGTTGTCGTACTCGTTCAGGATTTCCAGCATCTTCGATTTCAACACCCCGTCGCCCACCCCGTGAATGAAATTCACTTTTGTTATATGCTCACGGATAGCACTCTCCAGGCATCTTACAAAATAATTGAGCTGATAATTAAGCATTTCTACGCTGCTCATTTTCGAATATTCATCCACCAGTTCGCCGATGTGTAAATCCACTACAGCATCCCTCGGGCTTGTTTTATGCTTGTTGATAACTTCTTCGGCTTGCTTAGGCTTGGCATTATTTAGGATGATTTCCTCATCAAATTTCTCCCCAAGTTCCGATTCGGCAACACTTGGTTGTATTGCCACCTCATTAATTGTTAATAAGTATGCTTTCTCACTGAGGAAGCTGGAATCCTGGTAAACATTTTCGCGGTACAATTTGGCCGGTTTAAAGCTAAATATTGAATTTACCGGAGCCAACACTTTGGACGAAAGTTCTTTGTGGTAAAGCAATTGCATTACACCATAAGTCCATCTTTCAATTTCCTCCCTTTCAATAGAAGCCAGTAAAATTTTGGTGTTTGGTTTCACAGCATCATAATCGGTGCCATCCCAGGCTCCGTTTTCCTTTCTCAAAAACATACTGAACAAAATATCATATCCGGTAAAATTGATAAGATAGATATCAAGCAAACCAGTTAACAACCATTTTTGATCCTGTGGGACAAAGGCCAGGTAAATCCCGGGTTTATCATTTGCTTTCGCCCTGAATTTTTCAAGCGGGCTGCTGCGGTCATCAAATACAATCTCCTCTTCTTCTTTTTGTATTGGCTGGTTTTGGGCTTCACCCGGATAAGCCCCACCCGAAGAACTATCCATAAACAAATGCCCTGAGTTTTGCATCATGTCCTGTTCTTTCACCAACTCACTGGTCATCGTTGGGATTTCAAAACCATCTTCAATTTTCACATACACCAGGTTGCTGCTTACAATTTTACTCACTACGCCACCACCGTGTTCGTTCAGGAATTTTACCCTGTCGCCTAATTTAAATTTCATGTGTTTTAGTTTTTTGCAAAAGTAGGGTAAATGGAGATTCTATTTTACAATAGATTTTTTAGTTTTATCCGAAAAGTGTTTTTCTACCAGTTAAGCACAAAATCTCTAAATTTCACTAAAGTTAACTTCTCGAACTCAATTTTGTGGGCTTTGGTGTTCCTGCCTGCCGGCAGGCAGGTTTGTGTTTTGGTGGCATATTTCTTATGACTTTTCACATCTGGTTCAAAACCCTAAATATTCACATCGTGGGCTAAATATGCTTTTTGTATATCTGAAACAAAGTATCTACACCAAACAGTAACTTTAGCTAAATAGTTTCTATTTTCAACAGTAACTTACTTAGGAATAGGGTACTCTCACCAAAGGAAAACTAAACAAACATATGAAGCTATCTGAATATATCTAAGTGTAGCAATTAATTTAGACATCATATAAATTAGCCCCCCCCCCCCTAAAGTTTTTCTTGGTTTTGCATGATTTTAGATTTACTTTTGGCTCTCAAATCGAGAACCCTTAAACCTAAAAATCATGGAACCAAAAATACTTTCCAATATTTTTTCGTAGGCAATACTTTCAGTTTGGGCATAAAAAAAAGCACCCCCAAAGCTGAAAACCAAATAGACACTCTACTGACATATTCATTAATCAAACAAAGGAGGTACAAGCAGCAAAAGTAAACAAAAAATGAACAGGCAGGCATTTAAAGATACATCAAAACTTACACATTTGGGTGATAAATTGCTGAGTAGGATGCCGGCCCGGGGAGTGGTTTAACCAAAACCCCACTTCCAAAACAAATGCGGACAATGGGCAAAATGCCCATTGGCTGCACCTTAACCAAATTTGGATAAGGAAAGGTAAGGGGGCGGAAGCCGAAAAGCCTTATGAGTAGGCAAATCTAAAATATAATTACAATGAAAACATTATTAAAAGTGTTTTTTGTTTTTGCTGCGCTCTTCATCATTGAAAATAGCAATACGGTGCAAGCACAGCAGGATAGCTCAACTGAACTTTGGATAACAAATCCTACATGCTGCCCAGCGGCTGGAACTTGCGGTGCTGACCATCCTGATTTAGGACCCGCAAATCCCCAACCATTCTATGGTCATGGTCTCTTCAGGGAGTTTATAGGATGGAATACATTCTTGCCTCCGGGAACGGCTATTGTAACCTACTGGGCACGTACAGGTACAGTTGAAGTAGGCAATGCTGCATATGATGCTATGTATTGTTATGGTGAAAACGATGTGGAGATTGGTTATAATTATAACCTTGTTGCCACTGTAACTACTTCACCGGTTTACATTTATTATCCGGAAGACCCTGAGTAAAATATAGATTACTATCAGTGAAATAACCCGCAGTAGCAGTATACTGCGGGTTTTCAAAGTATAAATAAAAACAACTTTATTATGTACACGAAATATCTTATTTGTATCACATTTTGCTTAACTTACACTTTATCAATGTATTGTCAACTTGACAATCCACAATCCATAAACAGGAACCGATTTTCGAAGGAAATCCCATTTTCAATAAAAGATTACAAGGAATTGGGTGACCACCGGTCTGACACTGTATGGGTGCCGCAACGACTTGTGAGGTATAATTGGAATGGGACTGAACTTGCAATAAACCCCATCTACCATATTTTCCGCTATGCCAACCCCTATGAAATTTCATCTATTGTTACCATGGATTCTTATACTGACGATTCGCTATTGTTGTATTGCTACGAATATGATGAAAGCTACAATACCATTTGCGAACTATACAAAACATACAACAATACAAATTCGGATTGGGTTAATGATTTTAAGTTATTTCATGAATATGATGACTTTGGCTGCCGGGCAAGAACTTTGGTACAAGCATGGGAAAAAGAAATATCCAAATGGCGCGATTCACTTGTGAATGTAGTGGTTTATGTTGATACTAACGAGCCCATTGAATACTACATTGAAGAATACCTTAATAAGGAATGGGTTAAGTCATATGGATACCAATGGGTTTATTCATACACACCAGAGCAATATGTTTATGAGGTAAACTGCTTTCAATACAACACTGAAACTATGGAGCATGAAAACAGTTCACGTGCCGATTTTATACTCAATGATGACGGATCATGGTATGAATCAACATGGCAAGAGTGGGATAAAAGCGAAGAAGCGTGGATAAATGTAATAAAATATACTGATGTAGCGTGGAAACTTTATAACAGATATCCCAACAATTACAAGAACTTAACTGAGCATAGGGTATTTCATTGGTGGATTGGAGATGATTGGTACACCTACCGGAAAGATGATTGGGAGTATCCTACCTCTGAACTGGATGACATAAATATGAAGGCTTGGGCTTGGAGTGAAACGATAAATGATTGGTATTTGTGTAACAGATACAAAAGCAGGCATTACCCAAACAATATGAAAAGACGGTATACTGATTCCATAAAGAATGGTGTAAATGAACAATGGCTGCAAGTATATGACGATTCAGCAAGGTGGTATTTTTATAAAGGTGCCCTCGAAGAAATGTACCGTGTTAATTATGATACAGCACGTAATGAATGGTTACCTGCTGCAAGGATGGTGTATAGTGATTTTGTACCATTTGTAGATAATACCGGCATTGGGGAAAATGAAATTCAAGAGAATTCTTTAATGATTGTCCCAAACCCAGCAAATAACAGCATCGATATTATTAACGAAAATCTAATTGATAGGGTTTCAATTTTTGATATAAACGGTAAGTTGTTGATAGAAAAGGAAAAACAGAAAAATACCCCAAGAATTAGGGTAAGCATTTCAACGCTTACTAAAGGAATTTATATCGTTAATGCAACAACCGTTGAAGGGAAATTATTTTCTGATAAGCTGATTGTTAATTGATGCCGTGCTTTTGTATTTTTCTTTTCAGCCAAAGGATAAAAAAGCACCCCCAAAGCTAAAAACCAAATAGACACTCTACTGACATATTTATTAATCAAACAAAGGAGGTACATACAGCAAATAATAAAAAAAATCAACTGGCCGGCATTTGAAG
>CAZBDF010000196.1:0-8333 GCA_964490385.1 uncultured Lentimicrobiaceae bacterium
CAATAGGGATGGGGAAGAAAGGAGCGTTGGTTTGAACCTGGTTAGCCAAAAAGTTGAGGTTCCAGGTGCCATCGCCCATATCTGTATAGGAATATTCATTTTGATAAATTGGATGGTTGGCTCCCTTTACCCAATCATTTGAAAATATACAGGATTCCGTTTTCGTCTTGCGCGCATACAAAAGTAATAGAATCGATGTCGGTCAAACCTGAAATTAAATAAATCCCGCGCTCCAAATCTGAAATATCAGCATGAAGGGTGTTTGCTTCAGATTGGGTTTTGAAAACAACCTGGCTTGCATTATCATGTAAATAAAATCAATAATAGACCCGGTAAATAATAGAATTATGGTAATTTTACCCCTTAATATTTTTCATTAGATAAAGTGTATTTATAAAGGCCGTATTATATTTATACATGGCTTGAATATTCAGAAAACACAATGGAAGACTTTGAAGTTTGTTTGTGCAACAACATTACGCGAAGCACAATTGTAAAAGCAATAGATGAAAAAGGATTGTTTACTTTGGAAGAGCTTCAAAATGAAACCAAAGCAGGTACAGTGTTTGGAGGTTGTATCCCTGACATTGAAGAACTATTATTCAAGTTAAACCATCATGCAATGCAAAAATCCAGGAATGAAAAATTAATAGGATAGATATTATTGACATTTATATTAACAATCAATTTTTTAAATCGGGAAATAGTAAACTTATGAAGAAACAAATCAAAAACAATGTATTTTGGGTTGGAAAAAATGACTGGGAATTAAGGCAATTTCATGGTTATGAATATTCTACCGACAAGGGTTCAAGCTATAACTCTTATTTGATAAGGGAAGAGAAAAACGTATTGATAGATACCGTGTACCGGCCCTTTTCGTCCGAGTTTATTGAAAACCTTGCTAAGGAAATTGAACTGTCGGATATTGACTATATAGTTGTAAATCACGCGGAATCCGACCATAGCGGTGCATTGCCTGAATTAATGAGCTTAATACCGGAAACACCAATCTATTGTACGGCAAATGGAATAAAATCATTAAAAGGCCATTATCATCAAGAGTGGAACTATAAACCTGTAAAAACGGGGGATAAGCTTCCAATTGGTAACAACAAGGAATTGATTTTTATTCAAGCCCCAATGCTTCATTGGCCTGATAGCATGTTTTGTTACCTGACATCGGACAATATTTTGTTCAGCAACGATGCCTTTGGACAACACTTTTGTTCAGAACTGTTATTCAATGACCTTGTTGACCAACATGAATTATACCGGGAGGCAATTAAGTACTATGCAAATATCCTGACTCCTTTCAGTCACCTGGTGATTAAAAAGATTGATGAAATTGTTAAGTTAAACCTGCCGGTTGATTATATATGTACAAGCCATGGAATTGTTTGGCGGGAAAACCCCCTGCAAATTGTAACAAAATATGCCGAATGGGCTGCCGGTTACCAGGAAAATCAAATAACCGTCATTTATGATACAATGTATGGTGGGACACGTTTGATTGCTGAAAAAATTCTCGAGGGTATTGTTTCGGCAGATAAAGGTATAAACGTCAAACTCTATAATGCTGCAACAAATGATAAAAATAATATCATTACCGAAATATTTAAATCAAAAGCCATATTAATTGGTTCGCCAACGGTAAACAATGGCATTATGTTTTCAATTGCCGGTTTGCTGGAACTCATTAAAGGTCTTAAATTTAAAAACAAGAAGGCAGCTTCCTTTGGTTGTTTTGGCTGGCACGACACATCAACTAAAATTATTGCAAATTCGTTATGTGATGCCGGTTTTGAAATTGTTGCAGATCCCATAAAATCAAAATGGAACCCCGATAGTGATGTATTAACAAAAAGTTTCAAATTTGGAGAAGAATTTGTTTCGTTAATAGATACAGCGTAATATAAAATACACATGCCAAATTCTAAAAACAACATTCCCTTCCCTCGTTTCAGCGATATTATCAACGCCCAATCGGTTTTAAAAAATGTGGTAAAGCATACGCCACTCGAGCGCAGCAAATCCTTTTCGGCCATGTCGGAAGCAGATGTTTATTTGAAACTGGAAAATTTTCAGACTACGGGTTCCTTTAAGGTAAGGGGCGCATATTACAAAATCAAAAATCTTAGCCCCGAAGAGGCTGCTAAAGGTGTACTCTGTGCTTCGGCAGGCAACCATGCCCAGGGTGTGGCATTTGCAGCTTCAAGCTTGGGCGTAAAAAGTACGGTGTTCATGCCCGTTTTTGCCCCACCACTCAAGGTAATTGCCACCCGGGCTTATGGGGCCGATGTAATACTTACCGGCGATACATTTGATGATGCATTTAATGCTGCTGTTGAGTTTGGCAAAAAATCGGGTGCTACGTTTGTACATCCCTTCAACGACCCGTATATTATTGCAGGGCAAGGTACCATAGGGCTTGAGATATTTGAGCAACTGCGTGATGTACAAGATGTGGTGGTGCCCATTGGTGGTGGCGGACTGATTGCCGGTATTGCCATTGCATTGAAACAACTCAATCCGCGCATACGCGTGATTGGGGTTGAAGCCGATGGCGCGCAATCTATGAAAATATCCATGGAAAAAGGGGAACCAATAACCCTCAACTCGGCCAATACTATTGCCGATGGCATCGCGGTAAAATCACCCGGAAACCTCACTTTTGAAGTGACCCGCGAATTGGTGGATGAGTTGATGGTAGTGAATGACGCCGAAATGGCCAGAACTGCCTACTTACTTCTCCAGCGGGCAAAAATCCTCACCGAACCTGCAGGCGTTGCCGCGATGGCAGCCGTTCTTTATCAGAAAACAGATACAAAAGGCCGTAAGGTTGTCCCAATAATCAGCGGGGGAAACGCCAACATGTCCATACTGGAACAAATCCTCGACAAGGGTGTTATGGACGAAGGCTTGCGAGCCCGCATCCAGGTGCTTATCCCCGATCAGGCAGGTAAATTGAAATCGATCATCACCATCCTCGATAACATGAAAGCAAGCATCCACGACATCGAGCACGAACGCTCTACCACAAGCGTACCCGTGGGGCATGTGCAGGTAACCATCACCTTTAACCTGCAAGACACTACCCAATTGCCAACGATATGCAAAGAACTCGAAAAACGCGGAATGCAATACGAAGTGCTGCGGTAGGACGGTAAAACTCGAAGACGGCATTGAGATATAAGATATACGTTATTGCAAACAAATTTGAGCCTGCTCCTAAAAGTAATGGATTTGGACTAAAGTCCAGTATCATGCAGGTTATCAATTGTTTAATATGTAAGTGCTTTTCACAAATCTTTTTGCACCATCTAAAAGTTTAGTACTTTTAAAACCTAAATTAACTTGTCTATGTTTTGGAAGACTCACATTCCGGCTGTAACCTGGCTACGGAACTATAATTTTAAATTTTTAGGGAGCGATGCTTTTGCAGGCATCACCCTTGCCGCTTATGGTATCCCGGTTTCGTTGGCCTATGCTTCGCTGGCTGGATTGCCGCCTCAATACGGTATTTACGGCTACCTCTTGGGTGGTATCTTTTATGCCCTTATCGGTAGCAGCCGGCAATTAGCCATAGGCCCAACCTCGGCAATATCGCTCCTAATTGGTGTTACCATTGCAGGTATGGCCAATGGCGATCCACAGCGGTGGGCCGATATCGCCTCGCTTACGGCACTGGTGTTTGCCGGGATGAGTATCGCGGCTTATGTCCTGCGCTTGAGTGGCATTATCAATTTTATTAGCGACACGGTGATGTTAGGATTCAAGGCCGGGGCGGCACTCGCCATTGCAGCAACCCAACTGCCAAAATTGTTTGGCGTTCCGGGTGGAGGTGAAAACTTTTTCGACCGGCTGCTGGTCCTGTCTCAACAATGGCCACAATACAATTACTACGTGCTTGGTTTTGGAATGGCTGTACTTATTTTGCTTTTTATTGGTGAGAAATTATTACCAGGAAGGCCTGTAGCCATTCTGTTGGTTGTTGCTTCTATCCTGGTTATTTCGTTTACGCCCCTAGGCAATATGGGTTTTAGCACGGTTGGTTTAATTCCGGCCGGTTTGCCCCGGTTTCATGTGCCCACTTTACATGCAGGTGATTTGGATGGTATATTTACGCTGGCCTTTGCCTGTTTTTTGCTTGCCTATATCGAAAGCGTTTCATCGGCAAAAACCATGGCGCTAAAGAATGGATATAAAATTAATCCCCGGCAGGAATTGCTTGCATTGGGGCTTGTTAACCTGGCCACAGCATTCGGTCAAAGTTATCCGGTGAGTGGCGGCTTATCGCAAACAGCCGTGAACGACAAGGCTGGCGCAAAAACCCCCATCTCGCTAATATTTGCCTCCATTGCGATTGGCTTGTGCCTGCTTCTGCTTACTGGCTTGTTAGAAAACCTGCCCAATGTAGTGCTGGCCTGTATTGTGATTGTGGCGGTAAAAGGACTGATTGATGTAAAAGAGTTTGTTCATTTATGGAAAACCAACAAAACAGAACTTGTTCTTGCCGTGATCGCACTAATTGGCGTGATTGTTTTTGGCATCCTCGAAGGCGTACTGATTGCTGCCATCGTTACTTTAGTGTTGGTGATCAAGGCGGTTTCGATGCCCCATGTGGCTGTTTTGGGCAGGATACCAGGCTCCAAGCGCTATTCGGATGTTGGACGACATCCAGACAACGAATTGTTTCCACAGCTCTTGTTGTTTAGGGTTGAATCGTCGATTTACTATTTCAATACCGATTATATCGAAAATCATATCCTTTCTAAAATCAACGGTCAGGACACTTCGCTCAAAACCATAGTTTGGGATTTAAGCACATCCCCAAGCGTTGACCGGGCGGGAGCCCAGATGATTGGCCGTCTTTACCTCGATTTGAAAGCCAGGAACATCAGTTTGCGCATTGCCGAAACCCGTGCCGGGGTCCGCGATATTCTGCGCAATGAAGAAATTGATAAGCTGATGGGTGAAATCAGCCGACAGGTGACGCTTAACGATATTGTGAAGGATGAACTGAAACATGACAGCACATAAAGTCCGACAATCTGCCCTTGGTCAAATTATCTCCAGCAGAACTATCAATTTGTTGCACTGTCAATTTAGCATTTATCCCTGATGGTGCATGATTTCAGCATGTTGTGTGATTTGTCTAACCTAAGATAGATATAATGAACATTGGTTATAATATTGGTTTCCAACTTATTCAATAATCACACGCTTTACCATACTTCCTTCTTTGCTTATCACTTTAATAAATAAATCCCACGCTCAAAATCCGAAACATCAACATTCAATGTATTTGCATTAGATTGGGTTTTAAAAACAAGCTGGCATGCATTATCATTTAAATAAAATATGATATTTATGGATTTAATTGGAACAAGGAACAAATAGTTTGAATCCTAATCTTCTTCTAAATCTGACAACTTTATTCATGTAGGGTAGTTAATATTTACTAACTTTGTTCTGAATTTTTAGTATTAAATAATCAGGCTAACTTTTTAAATGGAAGGCAACAAATATGAATAAATCCTCTACAATTGAAGAGTTGTTTAATCATGAGATTTTTAAAAGTGAACGACTACGAACAATTATCCTGATAAGTTTGCTAGGCCTGGAAGCCTTGGCATTATTAGTTATTTATTTGTTCTACAGTGAGGAATACCTCAAGATGTTTGACTCCCACATGGCATTGTACGCAATATTTATTTTTGCCCTTGTTATTATCGGTTACGAATCTATAGTTCACTTTTTAATAGGCAGAAACATTAAGGTGTTTTTTTTGAACCGGAAATTCTTCGGGTATTTCAACAGCTTTTCAGAAATCACAATTCTTAGCCTACTATTGATATTCATAATTGAATATTCCAATCAAACTAATATTCTACAGGCACCTGCATCATTGACCTATTTTATTTTTATTGTTCTTTCTACCTTGAGACTTAATTTTAAACTTTCTGTTTTTGTGGGACTTTTAGCTGCTCTCGAATATATTTTCATTTCCATGTATTATTCTGCCAGTTTCAACACTATTGAATTTGACCAAATATATAGCGGCCCGACAGGAATGCATTATTTGGGGCAGGGTTTGATCATGGTAATTACTGGAATAGCAGCTGGTTTTGTTGCTGATTTGATAAGAAAAAAGATGGTCATATCCTGGAATAGCATTAAAGAAAAAAACGAAGTTATCGATTTATTCGGACAACAAATATCGACTCAAATTGCAGAAAACATCCTTAAAAACCACAATGAACTTTCCGGGACAAAGAAAAAGGTTTGCATTATGTTTTTGGATATAAGGGGGTTTACTCCCTTTGTGGAACGGAACCAGCCCGAGGAAGTAGTAGCTTATTTAAATGCCTTATTTAGTTTTATGATTGATATTGTGCAGGAACATCATGGTGTGATTAATCAATTTCTGGGTGATGGATTTATGGCTACTTTCGGAGCTCCTGTTACCCTTGAAAATAGCAGTCAACACGCTACAGAAGCCTCTATTCAGATCATTGAAAAAGTTGCTGCTGAGGTCAAAACAGGAAGCATTCCAGATACGCGCCTCGGCATCGGCCTTCATTATGATGAAGCAATAACAGGCAATATTGGTTCTTTCAAACGCAAGCAATACTCAATAACTGGCAGGGTTGTTATAATGGCCTCAAGGATAGAACAACTGAACAAGAAATATAACACCCAATTGCTGATTTCAATGGAAGTGTTTAATCAACTCAGCGATAGCACAAAAAAGGTATTTGTTAATATTGGCTCATCACATATTAAAGGTAGCGAAAAACAGGTTTTGCTTTATAAGTTTCAAAACAATGATTAAAGAAAATAATCATGTGATTATAATACCGTAATATTTGTCGTACATCCGATGTCAATATTAGCTCCAATCTATCCAGATGAAAATTTAATTTGAAAAAAAGCATAAAAAACTCGCTGGTGCAAAAATATTGTTGTTATTTTGTGAGCGAATACTAACTAACTCTATTTAGAATGTTCTCTGAAAGGCAGCAACAAATAATAAATGAATCCATCTTATTGATTGATGGGAAAGGAATACAGGGTATGACCATTAAGAACCTGGCAAAGGCCATCGGGATTTCTGAGCCAGGAATATACAGGCATTTTGATAGTAAGACAGACATCCTTATCGCCATACTCGATGGTTTTAAAGAAATGGCCAAAATGCTTTCTGAAATGATGGGAACGTACAATGGAACTGCCGCTGAAAAAATCAGCTTTATGTTTACTAAGATGATTGAAATGTTTTCGGAAACCCCTTCTATGGTTTCGGTAATTTTTTCTGAGGAAATATTTAAAAACGAAGACGTTTTAAAAAACAAGATTATTGAAATAGTAAATCTCCACGCTCAAACGATTGAATCGATAATTTTGAAAGGGCAGCTGGAAAAAAACGTAAGGAAAGACATTGATGAAAAAAGCCTCGCCCTGCTTGCTATGGGCTCGTTAAGGCTCCTTGTTAAAAAGTGGGATTTGAATAAGCATAACTTTGATTTAAGCTTGGAAGGCAATAAATTGATAAGCGTATTAACAAAAGTAATAGGCTCTTAAAAAACAACTATTGCTAACATGTTAACGACAATATTGTTTTTTATAATCAGTTCGGAATCGTTGCAGGTTGCAGGTTGCAACTTGTAACTTGAAACCTGTAACATTGTTATGGTTTTTGTTTTCCCGATATTAATCGGCTTATTTTGAAAATATTTAGGAACTTAAAAAGTAATATCATGAAAATCAAAAAAGTAAAAGAAACCCCGATTAATGAAAATCCACACAAAGTGGATGCACGGAAAATATATGATAAAGATTCGGCACAGGCAGTGCACATCTTGTTAAATCCGGGCGAAAGTTTAAAACCGCATGTAACACCTGTTGATGTATTCTTTTTTGTAATTGAAGGAACTCCCGAAATTCTTGTGGGAGAGGAAAAACAGTTGGTTGGCCCCGATTGTCTAATTGAAAGCCCGAAAGGTATTGTCCATTGTATTTACAACAACAGCATCAATATTGTCAGGATTTTGGTAGTAAAGGCTCCGAGGCCTGTGGCAAAGACAAAAGTGCTTTAAAGGCTAAACAAAACAATTTAATAGAATCGAATAAAATACTTTATTGAATCGAATAAAAATGTACTGGTAAAAGTCATTTTTTGTCATTGATGGTCATTGGTAGTCATTAAATGCAAAAAATATGATTTGCGCTGGCAACCGGATTAATGACAACAAAACTTGTCCGTATGGATGACATCCGCCATCTGGCGGGCAAATGACAGCGGAGCTAAATGACAACAAATGACAGCG
>CAZBDF010000197.1:0-8318 GCA_964490385.1 uncultured Lentimicrobiaceae bacterium
TAAATAGGGATGCTTAACGCCTGTTTGTAATATTCTTCAGCAACTGGCAGATCACCTGTTTTCCAGCCTTTTTGCCTGTAATATTTTTGCAAATGTACGGGTATGTAATGTACCTGAGCAAATATTTTATGTTCCCTCAAATGCTTTATTAGGTCATCCCGATACTTTGTTTGAATTACATACAAATGAAAGGCATGAAAAATATTTTTGTCTCTAAATGGTATCTTAACATTTGGATGATCTTTGAAAAGCTCATCGTATCTATTGGCAATATTCTGTCTTTTTTCAAGTCCTTCGTTTGCTCTTGATAGCTGACTGATTCCAAGTGCACATTGAATGTCGGATAGCCGGTAGTTGAATCCAAGTTCCTGCATTTCGTAATACCACATTCCATGATTTTCTTCCCACAAAGATTTATCCTGCTGTATCCCATGAGTGCGTAAGTTAAGTAGCTTTCTGTACAAAACCTCATTATTTGTGGTAATCATCCCACCTTCTCCACAAGCAATATGCTTAACCGGATGAAATGAAAAAATGCTTAAATCAGAAAATATCCCATTGCCACAATGTTGATTTATTTTGTTGGAGTCAACAAAATAGCCACCGGGTGCATGACAGGCATCTTCAATTATCCACAGCTTATGCTTGTCGGCCAATTCCCGAAGTCTTTCAAGATTTACCGGATAACCTGCAAAATCAACAGGAATAATTCCCTGATAGGTTCCTTTTGGCGCAAGTTCTAATTTTGCTTCCAATTTATCAATATCGATCAAATATGTATCCTTATCAATATCAACAAAATCAATTTCGCCACCACAGTAGAGCACCGAATTTGCAGTTGCCAAAAAGGTTATCGGAGTGGTTAGAACTTTATGGCCGGGCTTAACACCTAATGCCAGAGCTGAAAGGTGTAATGCAGCTGTACCATTTGAAACGGCTACTGAATATTTAGCCCCAACATAGCCTGCAAACTTTTCTTCAAACTCGCTAACCTTCGGGCCCTGGGTAAGATAATTACTTTTTAATACTTCAACTACTGCCTCAATGTCAGCATCAGTAATATTTTGCCGTCCGTATGAAATATGTTTAATCTCTTTTGTCATTTTGCAATCGTTATTTTTCAACATGTCTCTTAATCAACTTTTTTAGCGATTCAACCGATTCCCATTCTGTATTATTTCCGCTGCTATACGAAAAATTATCTTCGACTTTTACAGCATTGAAAGTTTTAAGATATTCCTTTAATTCCCAGTTAGGCATTGTGGGCAAAATAACAAAATATCTTCCCAGGTCATAAGTAAAAAAGGAGTCGGAAATCGTAATCATATCTTCATGGAGTTTTTCTCCCGGGCGGATACCTGTTTCAACTTTTTCGCAATCGGGTTCAATGGCATTGGCCACATCCATAATATGATAAGAAGGTATTTTTGGGACAAATATTTCTCCGCCCCAGGCATTTTGTATTGCATGAAAAACCATATCAACTCCCTGATCTATCGAAATATTGAACCGTGTCATTTTTTTATCAGTAATGGGCAAAACCCCTTCTTTTCGTTTATCCTGAAAAAATGGAATGACTGATCCGTTCGATCCCATAACATTTCCATATCTTACAACTGAGAATTTAATATTCCTGGATCCCTTGATATTATTTGCAGCAATAAACAATTTATCAGACACCAACTTAGTGGCTCCATATAAATTTATTGGTGCAGCAGCTTTGTCTGTCGATAGGGCAACAACATTCGACACTTTAGTATCCAGGGCAGCATTTATTACATTTTCTGCTCCGTTAATATTTGTTTTAATAGCCTCCATAGGATTGTATTCAGCAATGGGTATGTGCTTCATTGCAGCAGCATGGATCACAACATCAATACCCTCGAAAGCTCTTTTTAAACGATCAGCATCCCTGACATCACCAATAAAATATCGTATTGCATTATATTTTGAGTGTGGGTATTCCTGGGCCATCTGGTATTGCTTTTGCTCATCGCGCGAATAAATCACCAGTCTTTTAATATTGGGCCATTGCTCAAATATCCTTTTGGTTAATTGTTTGCCAAGGGAGCCTGTACCCCCTGTTATTAAAATTGATTTGTTTGTTAAATCTAACATAATGTTCTTTCTTTTATCGGATAAATCCTTGTACTTTTTCTTTTAAAGTTTCGGCATATTTAAGGTGCTGATCACTGTTAGGCTCCGGGTTTTCCCAGTCAACCGAAAGGGGCTTTACATTAGAAAAGTTGTAAAAATTTGTACCTCTGATTGCTCTGTGATAAACAGATGCTGACGAATAAGGAAATACATTTTCATCAATTACATTGAATAATTCCATGATCCCCTCAAAACGGTCGTTGAGGTTGAACAGCGATGAATGATACCCTGCGTTGATGAAATAAACGGGTGTGCCCAAAGCGAGACAAGGCAGGGCCACATGGATCCTCGATGTAATAACCATCTTTGCTTTGGAGTACATTTCGATAAGCCTTTCAGCATCCGCAAATCTTTCTTCCCTCGACAGATCAATAATCTTTCTTCGCTGGTATTCAAACTTTACTGCATCACGGTATTTCTTTGGGATCATGCGTTTGATCAAAAAGTCGCGGTAAGGTTTCGTGTAATTGTACCTTAATGGATCGACCAGTAAAATGTCGTCATTGCGCTCAGTAAACTGATTTTCGAGCGTTAGTGTAATGCAGTTCGAAAAATAAGCATTTATTCCAATTTCTTTGAAATACTCCATCGTTTTCAAATCGCGACAACCAATGGGTTCGAACTGTTTGTAATAATCAACAAGTTTTTTATTGGGCAGAAGCTTGTAGCTATTGTTTGAATTGGTAACGTGAAAAGAAATAAACAGAGGATGGATGTTTTTAGCCGGAGGCCAGTTTTTTGGTTTATCCATAAACCATCCGTTGCAAACAAGCTTGACATGCTCATCAGTTGGGGGTTTGTTCAATTCTTCACGCGGAAGGTAGTAATCCACACTAGGTAAAAGCCTTTCGGTAGCAACACTTTGAACTTCATCGCCAATGTTAATGGATCCCGGGTATGATATTACGCCATATTTCATATATTGATAAAAGGTTTGTCGTTTAAAAATCCCTCGCAAATTATATCCAGCGTTGTATCCTTTCCAATGATGAGATCCTCATGATTTTTAAGTTTTATCGATGAAACTTTGTATTTAACTACATCAATCAATTTTTCTCCAATGGCTTCCCTGAAAAATCTAAAGTACATATATTTTTTTGCCATGCTTAAGTCAGGTACAAAAGTAGTTTGTTGATTTGAGAAACCATCAATTAACGAAAAATACTCATTTTTACTATTGGGATCAATAGTAAACCCTTTATTTGAGTATTGCCCTCCAATTCCTGCCGTAATCACAGGAATATTGTTCATGGCCATTTCGATGGATACGGTTGACAGATAGGTTAAGCCAACATCAATTAATGGGTAGAGGTCAAAGGATTTTACATTTTGATCATTATCGATAAAGAAGATGTTTGGCGTAAGGTTTTTAGGGATGAAACTACGTAAGCAATATTTATCATTGACTTTAAAATATTTTTCTGCCGGATGTGCCTTAATAATCAGGTTGTGGTTTGTGTTATCCAAAAACTGTTTAATTGTAAACGACAACCACTCAGTCATCGAGCTAAATGTTGCAGTTGAATCCTTAAACATATAGGCGTCCCACGAAATGTTTGAAAACAAGCAGAAAAGTTTTTTATTATCAGCTTTTGACTTTGTAATGAACTTGTTTAATGAATCGGGGAAATCACTGTTTTCCGTAAAAAGAGTAACACTGTCTTGTGATTGTGACGAACGGCTGGCAAAGTATTCATCAACTCGATTTGTTTCTTCCTTACTTAACTCAATATTTTTAAAACTATTCCATTCCCCGACAGGGAAAGGTGCATTAGGAGCATTGTGATAAAACCTCAAAGTATTTTTCCGGTAGCTGGCGCCATAAATATCTATTGGGATATTCATTTTGCGGGCCATTCTGAAAAGCGTTCCCCAAGAAACATATATGCCATGTGAACTAACGATTTTGTCAGGTTTTTCTTTTAGCAGGATCGATTCGAAAATATCCGTTAAGATGACAGCGGATCTTGCAAATTGCCTTGCTTTGTTCAGAAATTCCGGATTGTCCCATTCGGGGCCATTACAAAAAAAGTACCTCACCGAAGATGCAATTACCAGGTCTCCCAGTACAATGCCTTTGTGGTTGAGATTCTCAATATCCACTGGTTCGAGATTGTTAAAATCATAGGCTAGATCACTGCTCTTATTGAAATAACTGCTCATGGTAATGTACGGCAGCTTTATAATGTTGTACAGCTTTTTTGAAATCTTGTAACTAACAGAAAGATCCTTTTTAATGTTTGGATTGATAAAATCGATGGCATCCAAAAACAGATCGTAAGTAAGCATTTTAACCTCAGCACCACGAAGTTTACATGCATGCGCCCATATGCCTTCCCTGATAATATTTAGGTGGTGAGGGGCAAAGGGGCAAAATAGGATTTTCTTGTTTTTAATTTCAGATGTAGGCTCAGGCTGCTCATGCGTTTCCGGAAAGTTTTTAAAAACGGATTTAACCTCTTTGCCAGGCCTGTATTTAAAATAGGTGTATGCTTTGTAAAGTAATTTCAAACCTTTTTATTTTTAATTGTAAATATTTAGGAAGCCCATGCTTACCCACCACCTGAACCTCACAAGCATTAATGCCTTGGGAAATTGAAGCTTTAAGCTGTAAAAAAGAAACAATACTATCGTGGCAAGCCACTTAATAATTTCCTGAAGATAGCGTCCAAAAATCATTTTTGCATTGCCCCTTACCCTGTACCATTCACTTATGCCCACTCCAATAGCCTGCCGCCTAATAAACGGAATCTTAGTGCGGGTCACCGGAACAGCGTGATGAACAATAGCCGTCGGAAGATTATAAACCGACAGGTTCTGTGCATAAATTCTCTGATAAATATCCTTTTCTTCGCCTCCACCCAGGTTTTTACCAATCCTACCCAATGTGGTATTAAAATCACCAATTTGTGTAAATACCGATTTCCTAAAAGTCATGTTAGAGCCTCTGGGATAATCAGTTTTCCTAAAAGGTTCAGTCTTATCGCTGTATTTGAAATAGCCAAAAAGCGAAGCAAGGTATTTTGTTTGCCAATTGGGCTCTTTGTCTTCGTAATCGAGTAAAATCGTTCCTCCGACTGATGCAACTTCAGTTTGGTCCTCCATGAACTCCACAACTTCTTTAAGGAAATTTTTGTCCAGCCATGCATCATCATCAATAAAAGTTACAAGTTCAGCGTTCGATTCTTTAATGCCCCGGTTTCTTCCAAATGACAAACCCTGTTCGGTTTCGATGAAATATTTATAGGGAATGTTGCCGTATTTTTTATGGAAGTCATTGCTAACTATTTCAGTCTTGTCAGTAGAGTTGTTGTTGATTACAACCACCTCAAAAAAATCGGTAGAAAGTGTTTGCCTGGCCAGGCTTTCCAAAGCAATTTCCAAAAACTTTTCCCGATTATATGTACTGACAACTGCCGAAATTTTTAGCATGGCCTATTTGGTTAAATCCTCTGAAGAAGCTCTTTGTTTTACTTCGTTTCCAATTGCAAGCAGGAGAACTATAATTATGAGGACAGATGAAATAATTGATAAAGTTCCACCCATATAGTAAACCTTCGGCTCAAACTTCCAAATGATTTCATGCTGCCCGGCGGGGACAGTCATAGCTCTCAAAACATAATTTGCTCTAAAGTAGGGTAGCTTGTTACCATCAACATAAACATTCCATCCCTTGTCGTAATATATTTCCGAAAAGACCACCAACTCATCCTTGTGAGATTTGAAATTGTATTTCAATTCATTGGGTTTATATGATGTAAATTCTATTGCTGCATTTCCGCTGCTGCCTTTATCATATCCTTGAAGTTGGCCTTCAAATCTTTGATCGATGATAGCGGTTTGTATTGGGTCAAAATCGTTTAATGCCATAATTTCTTCATCGGCATTGGCAACAGTTTTATAATCATTAACAACCCATGCATTGCCCATTGCACCTTGGTTAAGCCTTGCTTGTGGTTGATTGTCGTTGCCGGGAACAATAATATATTTTGTATTGAGCATATTCAGTACAGCCTGGTTATTCCTGGAAATGTGATAGTCGTACAACTCCTGGTAGCGGCGAATTTTGGCACCATGATATCCACCAAGTGATTTATGGAAATAAGATGTGCTTGCATCTTTAAAAGGATCTACTGTGGTATTAAGGACCTTAAAATTCGGATCGGTATCTGCCAAAATTTGCCTATTGGCCGCTGTTGGCTGGATTGGATTTTCAACTTTACGTGCAGCTTCAAAGTTTTCGTTGTTCAAGTATCTTTTATTAACATTCCACATATCGGCTGTAACAAAAACAATCAAGCCGATGTAGGCATATTCCTTTTTGATTTTGTTGAGGATGCCAGCCCAAATTACAGCCGCCGCAAGAACAATAAAGATCAACGACCGTATAGCATCTGTTCTCAACACTGACTGTCTGTCGTCTTGCAAAGCCTGAATCAGATTTGCAGGAAAACCTGCTGCAGACAATTGCGCATCAGAGGCACTTTGAAAGTTGAAAAACATGCCGGGAAAAACTGCAAAGAAGAGTGCAATTCCGCCAGTGATATAGAAGGCATAACTCAGTTTTTTTACTGCATCTTTTTTGTCAGTACCTTTATCGAACAAGGTTTTAAGCGCAAGTATTGCAAGTATCGGAATGCATAATTCAGCAATCACCAATGTCATCGACACAGCTCGAAATTTATTGTATCCCGGAACATAGTGCAGGAAGAATTCGGTAAAGGGCATAAAATTATGTCCCCAAGCCAAAAGTATCGAAAGTATTGTAGCACTTACCAGCCACCACTTATAAACTCCTCTGACAATAAAAATCCCAAGCACAAAAAGGAAAAATAAAATTGCCCCAACATACACCGGCCCGGACGTAAATGGCTGATCGCCCCAATAAAGCGAAAAGTACCTGAGATATTGCACAGCTTGCTGTTGTGGGAAATTTGCCTTTTGAAGTTCAGTAAAGGATTTGGAATTTTCGGTTGGATTACTGGTGGAACTACCACCCATAAAATCGGGAATGAGCAATGTGAGTGTCTCCGGGATGCCGTAGCTCCATGCCGTAACATAGTCGATGTCTAAGCCTGAAGTCCGGTTTTCTTTTTGTGTAGTTAGCTCTGATTTGCCACGTATAGAAACCTTTCCATATTCGTATGTTGACCACAGGCTGGAAATATTTGCGCCAACTGCCAACATAGCTGCCAAAACTAATACTGCACTAGCCTTAAAGAAATGCGGAAGTACCTTTTTGCGGTAGCAACTAATGAATTGGGCAAGCCCAAAAATTGCGATAATCAAAAACAGATAATAGGTTATTTGCAGGTGGTTGCTAAAAAGTTCGAGGCTAAGGAATAGTGCTGTTAAAGCAGCACCCCATAAATACTTTCCCCGGTAAGCCAGTATTATTCCTGCCAAAACAGGCGCCATGTAAGCAATTGCATTTGCCTTGGTATTGTGGCCTGCCTCAAGGATAATAAAAAAATAGGATGAGAAAGCAAATCCCAACGAACCCAAAACTGCCAGCCAGGGATTAACCCTGAGCGTGAGCATCAGGATGAAAAAACCCAGAAAATAAAGGAAAACTGTACTGATAGGATGAGGGAGCCCTAATTTAAAAGCCTGACCAATTGTCCTAATAACCTGGCCTTTGTGTTGCATAGAAATCAGATAGGCAGGCATGCCACTAAACATTGAGTTGGTCCAAAGCGGTTCTTCACCAGAAGCTTCACGGTAGTCTTTTATTTCCTTTGCACTACCTTTCCAATGTACTATATCGCTTTGTTTGAGTTTTTCTCCTTCCAAAACCGGAGAGAAATAGACCACAGCCAGTGCTATAAAAAATACTAAGGCTGCAAGATAGGGCCATATTTTTGCTATCGTAAATTTTTCCATCAGCTATTGTTATGGTTACTAGTTTTCTTTTATTTCTTCAAAATCAACATCTTCAACTGAGTCTGGGTTGAAACCACTTTTTTTTGCTTCTGGTGGTACATAATCAACCTTTACCTCACCTTCCTGTTTTTCCTCCACAGGATTATTTCCTTGTTGGAAATTTTGAAACCGCTCCCGGGTTTTTCTGATGAACCTTGTTAAAAGATAGGGGAAAAGGTATTTTGATACCAGGTAATACAAGGAGATAAAAAATAATAATGTGATCAAAAATTTCATGG
>CAZBDF010000198.1:0-8226 GCA_964490385.1 uncultured Lentimicrobiaceae bacterium
TATGAATACACGCGGAAACCTCTTAAAGGTTATCGAAGGGCAAAATATTGGTACTCTGGTGAAATAATTAATATTGGCACACAAATACAAAAAAGTCACCCGGTGAATTAGCCCGGGCAAGGCCACTCAGTTTCTGAAGTCCAATGCTTGCTCGTGAAGCATTCACCGGGTGACTTGAAGCCTGAAAAAATTACTCGGTGAATCCACCTACCGCTTAGCGGTTAAAGTATTGTAGAAGAACCACAATCAATACAAATATAGACACAACTTTTCTTATGGCCATATGGCACAAAGGTAGGGGGAGCCAGCCTTGCCGGCTAGGCAGGTTAGAGGGGGTCTGTGATAGAAGCCATATAACTGGAGTGGAAAGTAAGTAGCTAAACAATTACAAACCGCAAATAGTCAGGTGGCTAAATACTCCATCTTTCATCATTCATATTGAGTGCTCATATTCATTACCTTTGCGCAAAAAAACAACTATGATTAAATCGATGACCGGCTTTGGTAAAGCTGAATGCGAAATATCGGGCAATAAAATATCCATTGAGATAAAAACCCTTAACAGCAAACAATTCGACACCCAAATCAGGCTTCCCAACTCCTATAAGCAAAAGGAAATGGAAGTAAGGACTTTGCTGCTTAAAAAACTGGAAAGGGGGAAAGTTGAATTAACGCTTTCACTGGATCAATCGGACTCGGTTGAAAATTATTCCATCAACAAAACACTGGCTAAAAAATATTTTAACGAATTGAATTCACTTGCTTCAGAATTGGGTGTAAAACCAGATGAGCAAATTTTTTCAAGCATATTAAAATTGCCGGATGTACTTCGATCGGAAGAGCATCAACTGGATGAAAACGAATGGAAGCAAATATTGCTTGCAATTGATGAAGCGGCCCTGAAGTGCGATACTTACAGGATTGCTGAAGGCCATAAACTGGAGGCTGATTTTAAGCAAAGGATAGAGTTGATTGTTGGGTTTTTAGAAGAAATCGTTGAATTCGAGGGAGACCGTATCGAAAGAATTAGGGCAAAATTTAGAAAAGACCTGAGTGATATTATCGAAAATCAAAAGATTGACGAGAACCGTTTCGAACAGGAAATCATCTACTACCTCGAAAAAATTGATATTACTGAGGAAAAAGTCAGGCTAAAGAACAATTGCGAATATTTTTTGCAAGCTTTGGACGATGCAGAATCAAATGGTAAAAAGCTCAACTTCATCAGCCAGGAAATTGGCCGAGAGGTCAATACCATCGGATCAAAAGCAAACCACTCCGACATTCAGAAGCTGGTAGTGCAAATGAAGGATGAACTGGAAAAAGTGAAGGAGCAGTTGTTTAATATATTATAGAGGAAGTGGTTGGGAGACGGGAGACGGAAGACAGGAGACTGATAACAGGAGACCGAAGACAGGAGACCGAAGACTGAAGGTTGAAGACCGAAGACCGAAGACGGAAGTCAGAAGTCAGGAGACAGAAGTCAGAAGTCAGGAGACCGAAGACCGAAGACGGAAGTCGGAAGACAGGAGACGGAAGACCAATGTCAATAAGTTAAGCGTTTTATTTACGATTGATGATTTATGAGTGCTGATTGTTGATTTGTTACCATGTGATAGATAGGATATCTTAAATCAAAAATCGCCTGCCTCGCGGCAAGGCGGGTTAATCGACAATCATAAATTCACAACATCATCTTAATTTATTGATATTGGACCGAAGACCGAAGTTGGGAGCTTACCGTACAGAAGTTGGATCGGTAGTAAAAAGAAGGATTACACTGGAAAATGTGAGTTCGAAGTTTTCCTATCAGCTTAAAAGATACAATAGTTTTCACTTAGCGTATGTTTCAACGAAGCTACTTCAACTTCGAACGGTTAACAACGATGTTAAAAAGACAGCATTCGAAAACTTCTCAGCATCTATGAAAATTAGATGACATCAATGACAGCATAGCAAAACTTGCGACACGAAGTTAGCCCGTATGGGTCCGTATGGATGACAACTAATGACAGCTTGCAATGACCATCATAATTTGAAAACATGAAAGGAAAACTAATTATAATCTCTGCCCCATCCGGCTCGGGCAAAACCACCATCGTGAAAAAGGCACTTGCATCGGATGACCTGAGCCTAAAGTTTTCGGTATCGGCTTGCAGCCGTAAGCCACGTATCAACGAAACCAATGGCAAGGATTATTATTTCCTTTCGGCAGATGAGTTCAGAAATAAAATTGAAAATGATGAATTTATCGAATGGGAAGAAGTTTACAAGGACAATTACTATGGCACCCTGAAATCGGAAGTCAACAGGATTTGGGAAAGTGGCAACAATGTTATTTTTGATGTAGATGTAGTTGGTGGATTAAACATCAAACGTCAGTACCCCGAACAATCGCTGTCTATTTTCATCCAGGCCCCATCGGTGGCTGAGCTTGAAAAGAGGCTTAGAAATCGTTCGACTGACAATGAGAAAACCATTTTAAAGCGTGTTGCCAAAGCTGAACACGAAATGTCGTTTGCGCCACAGTTTGATACAATCATAGTAAATGATGTGCTTGAGGATGCTGTCGATGAAACCCATGATTCAATTTCTTCATTTTTAAACGCATAATAAATTGCCTCATGCAACAAGCCGAAAGAAAAATCAAAACCGGCCTATTTTTCGGATCCTTCAACCCAATCCATATCGGTCACCTAATTGTAGGTGCTTACATGCGTGAGTTTTCTGACCTCGACCAGGTTTGGTTTGTGATTTCGCCGCATAACCCGCTGAAAGAGAAAAAGACCCTGTTGGATGACCACCACAGATTGATGCTGGTAAAAACGGCTATCGAAGATGATCCAAAATTAAAAGCCAGCGACATCGAATTTAAAATGCCCCAACCCTCCTACACCATTGATACCTTAACTTACTTATCCGAAAAATATCCTGAACGGGAATTTGTGCTTATTGGCGGGACCGATATTTTAAAGTCTTTCCATAAATGGAAAAACTACCAAACCTTGCTCAACAATTACCTTATCTATATCTATAACCGGCTGGGCTGCGAAAAGGGTATTTATGCAAATCATCCAGCAATAAAATTCTTTGAAGCACCACTGATGGAAATTTCATCCAGCTTTATAAGGAATGCAATCAAGGAAGGAAAAGATGTTCAGTACATGCTACCACCAAAAGTCTGGGAGTACATTTGTGAGATGCATTTTTATGAGAAATAGGTGGAAGGTGAATGGTGACCCATACGGGCTCCTTTCAGTCGTCGGTGAATGGTAATCGGTGGTCAGTGAATGATGGATGATGAATGGTGACCCATACGGACTCCTTCCAGTCGTCGGTGAATGGTAATCGGTAGTCGGTAATCGGTATGACCTGACTGAGTCGAAGACCTGTCAGAGTCAGGTTTTGGAAAAAGGTAATCGGTAGTCAATTTAACCCGCCATTGCCCTTGACAAGCCATGAGTCAATGAAGATTTGAAAGGTTAAGGCTACGGCGAGGCAAGCAATTTAACCATTCAACAATATAACCATTTAACAACTTCCCCTACCTGAGAATGGTCTGCTTTCTATCCGGTCCCAGCGAAACGATGGAAATAGGGACTCCGGTTTCTTCTTCAACAAATTTCACGTAATCACTTAATGCTTCAGGGAATTCATCTTCGTGGTTCATCTGATCAACGGCACAATTCCAGCCCGGAACATTTTTATAAACGGGACGGACCAATTGATCTTCAAAAGGGATATAGTCGATGGTTTTTCCATTTACCTGGTATTCGGTACTTACCTTGAGGGTTTTAAAATTACTCAGTACATCGCCCTTGGTCATAACTAAATCAGTAACTCCGTTAAGCATTACAGCGTATTTTAACGCGACCAAATCGAGCCAGCCACATCGCCTGGGCCTGCCTGTGGTTGAACCGTATTCATGTCCTTCATCACGCATCATCTGTCCATCCTCATCTTCAAGTTCAGTTGGGAAAGGGCCACTTCCCACACGGGTGCAATAGGCCTTAAAAATTCCAAATACTTTACCAACTGTCGATGGAGCAACACCGAGGCCGGAACATACACCTGCGCATATTGTATTGGATGAGGTAACGAAAGGATATGACCCAAAGTCGATATCGAGCAAGGTGCCCTGTGCACCTTCGGCAAGTATTGATTTACCTTGTTTGAGGCTTTGATTGATAAAATGTTCGCTGTCGATTTGCTTAATTTTACTTACGACTTCAAGGGCACTAAACCATTGCTGTTCGTAATCTTCGAAGCTGAAGCCATCAATTTTAAATTCGCCAATATCGTAGGGATAGGTGTTTATTATCCTGAAATGTTTTTCCTTGAGTTGCCCGTATTTACTTTTGAAATCATTGTTATTGATATCACCAATCCTTATGCCCTGCCTGGCAACCTTATCGGTGTAGGTTGGGCCGATGCCCTTCAGTGTTGATCCAATTTTGAGTTTTCCTTTCGAAGCCTCGTAAACTGCATCAAGCATCCTGTGCGAAGGGAGGATTAAATGCGCCTTTTTTGAAATCAGCAGGTTATTTTCAGGATGGATGTCTTCAGCTTTTAGCTGATCAATTTCTTTGTTCAGCACATATGGATCGATGATTACACCATTGCCAATCACATTGACTTTATCTGGATTGAAAATTCCTGAAGGAATAGTGTGGAGAACAAATTTTTTTCCATCAAATTCGATGGTGTGGCCGGCATTGGGGCCACCTTGGAACCTGGCGATAATATCGTAATTTGGCGTAAGGACGTCAACAATTTTTCCTTTGCCTTCGTCTCCCCACTGCAGTCCGAGTAGTACGTCTATTTTCATTTGTTTTGCTGTTTCTGGCTGAATAAAAAAATTATGCAAAGCTTGTTAATTCATTAAAGCTTTGCATACACAAATGTAGGAATAAATTGAAGACAGTGGGAGTAATGGTTTACTTTTTCTCCTCAACTGCAACTTTTTTCGCCCCTTCAGCATGACTGCTGCAATGGCCATAAAAAGTAAGCGAATGATGTGTAATATCCACACCCAATTCCTTTTCTACATATTCCCTGATCTCATTAAGCCGGGGATCGAAAAACTCCATTACTTCGCCATCATCAAGGCAAATAAAATGATCGTGCTGCTTGAACTTGAAAGATCTTTCAAATTGCGCACAGTTGTTTCCGAACTGGTGTTTGGTTACCAAATTACAATCCAACAAAAGCTCAATCGTATTGTACAAGGTTGCACGGCTTACACGATATTTATTATTCTTCATCCTGATGTAAAGCGATTCGATATCAAAATGGCCTTCGGTGGCATAAATCTCTTTTAGGATGGTATAGCGCTCCGGCGTTTTTCTATGCCCTTTGCCTTCAAGGTATTCAGTAAATATTTTTTTAACAGTATCAAACGAGTCTTGATTATCCTTCATCATTCGTAAAATTTTGCGATAAAAGTATAGAAAAATTCTATTGTAGGGTTATTTAGTATAAATTAAAATAGTTTCGGGGGCAAATTTATACTTTTAATATTAATAAGATGTATGTGATTTATCTTTTTTATTCGGCCCCGGACGGGTTCATCCTACTGATCTTCTTAATTTCCTTAATTTTCTTGAGGTCGGCAATGAGGTTGTTCAACTTTTGGGTATCCTGCAAATAAAGCATGATCCTTCCTTGTGAAATTTCGTTGGAACTATCCAAATGGAACGACCTGATTTTGATTTTGTGTTGCTTATAGATCACATCTGTAAGCTGGTAGATGAACCCAATTTTATCGATACCACTAAATTCGATGCCCGCCAAAAACGACACAGGATCTTTTTTATTCCATTTTGCTTTTACTATCCTGTTTCCAAAACTTGACATCAAATCAACCGCGTTTTTGCAATTGGCCCGGTGTACCATAATCGGGTTTTTGGGCATGATCAAACCAATCACGTCATCACCCGGTATCGGATTACAGCACACTGCGATTTTATAATCGATATCTACTTTCTCACCCAGCAATACTTCTTCAGGTTTATTTTTGATCTTTTCCCTGATTGCCTGTGTTAAAGACTTTTCGGCATTGTTTTTTTGTTTTGAAAAGGGGATCCAGTTATTAAGCCAGCTACTTTTTTCTGATTTTTGACAGCAGTTTTTGAGTTCCTGAATTCCGATATTGCCTTCGGCTACCTCAAAATAAAGATCCGTTGAATTGGTAAAACCATTAAACTCGCGAAACTTCCTGATATTTTGCTTGGTGAACTCCATGTCAATTTCAGCGAACAGCTTCTGAAGTTTATCCTTGCCTTCGTCGTAAAACTTTTTCTTTTCAACTTTGATGGCTGCCTTCACATAATTTTGTGCCCTTCCGGTTTTTACATATTCCAGCCATTCTTTTTGAGGTTTTTGAATTTTTGAAGTGATGATCTCAACCTGATCGCCATTGGTAAGCTCATGGTTTAGGGGGACCAACGAAAGGTTAACCTTGGCGCCGATACTGTGGTTTCCTATTTCGGAATGGATGTTATAAGCGAAATCGAGGGCAGTGGCTCCAACGGGCAATTTTTTCATATCCCCCTTTGGGGTGAAAGTATAAATCTCTTCTGCATAGAGGTCCAGTTTAAAATCGTTAAGAAAACTCAGCGCATCACTTTCAGGGTTTTCAAACTGCTCACGTATCCGTGACAGCCAATTCTCGATGGCCTTCCCTTCGTCAGGGAGGTTTTTGTAATGATGGTGAGAGGCAAACCCGGCTTCGGCAATCTCATGCATCCTCTTTGTCCTGATTTGTATCTCAACCCACCTGCCCTCTTTGCTCATCACCGTAAGGTGCAGCGCCTCGTAACCGTTTGCTTTTGGTATCGAAATCCAGTCGCGGACCCTGTCGTGCTTGGGTTTGTAAACATCTGTAATCAACGAATACACCATCCAGCAATCCAACTTTTCATCCTCAAACTTTGAGTCGATAATGATCCTTACAGCAAAGACATCATACACATCCTCAAAAGGAATATTCTTGCTTTGCATCTTTTGCCAGATGGAATAAACCGATTTTACCCTGACATGAATCTTACTGGGGATCCCTTTTTTTGCAAGGACACTTTTAATGGGGAGGGTCAGGCGGTTGATAAACCTGTCGCGATCTTTAGCAGTTTTTTCAACCTGCAACCTGATGTGTTCGTAAATTTCGGGTTCGGTGTATTTCAGCGACAAGTCTTCTAACTCGGTTTTTACGTTGTACAATCCCATGCGGTGCGCAAGGGGAGCGTATAATACAAGGGTTTCGGAGGCTATTTTCAACTGTTTAGTTCTCGACATGAAGCCAAGTGTGCGCATATTGTGAAGCCGGTCAGCAAGCTTAATCAGGATCACCCGCATATCTTCAGCAAGGGCAAGTATCATCCGTTTAAAATACTCAGCCTGAATTGATCGTGTACCATCATCGAATATGCCTTTGATTTTGGTAACCCCACCAACAATCATTGCTACTTTTGGATTAAACAGCTTTTCAATTTCCTCAGAAGTATATTCGGTATCTTCCACAACATCATGCAACAAAGCACATACAATAGAGGTAGAATCGAGGCGCATATCTTTTGCACAAATATGAGCTACCTCTATGGGATGGTAAACAAAAGGTTCGCCAGACAGTCTGCGCATATCGCCATGAGCTTCAACGGCAAGGTTAAATGCTTTGTGCACCAACGAGATATCCCGCTTATCAGAAGGCTCTTTCCAAACCCTGAGCAGGCTTCTGTATTTTTTGGCAATTTCCTTCTTTTCCTGGTCCGAATACATCTGATACTAATAGTTACTTTAGTTAGCAAACAAAATTACGTATTATTCAGTAGCTATGATGAAATGATTTGTATCAACACTAAATTTTTGTTTTTTATAGAAAAATGTAATTGTTTAGGTGGTTGAGAGATTTGTTAAAACAAAAGCCTTTTTCCAATTGAAAGTCATTAATTGTAATTATTTAGACGAAAGATTCGCTTCATTTCTATACCAGTTAAATGTGTGTGTCTTTAAAGTAAGTTTCATTGAGGCATCCATAGCCCCGGCATTTATGCCGGGGCAACGGAAATACACTGACTTTATAGACGAACACTAAATAGATACAGAAAAACAAATAAATAGAGGATCATGGTTTTCGGTACTTGCTAATTTGAGTACATTTGATGCCCGAATAATATTGGAAACCTGAAATCATTTTGGCGAAAAATAGATTTGTATTGTTTCAATATTTGC
>CAZBDF010000199.1:0-8224 GCA_964490385.1 uncultured Lentimicrobiaceae bacterium
TCGTGAATCCGGGACTCGAAAAACTATGAAATCAAAGATTTCTGGTTTTTCGGCATTTTGCATTTTGCATTTTGTGTTTTACAAGACCTGTTAGGTTTGGCTCATAGAACGGTAAAATGTATTAAATCAAAGTCTATATATTTATTTAGGTAAAACCTTCCAGGTCTTAGTGTGAAGTTTAAATCTTCTTTTCAATAATCAAAATATTCTTCCCATTTTCCCTTCGGTATTCCTCATGGTCCATAAACTGTTTTACAAAATAAATCCCCAGGCCTCCAACCTCGCGCTCCTCAATGGGTTTATCCAGGGAATCAGGATCTTTCTTCTCAAGCGGGTTAAAGGCCAGTCCTTCATCAGTAACAGTAATCCTTACAAGGTCTTTCACCAATTCAATAGCTATTTCAATCTTATGCTCCTGATCATCATCAAAACCATAATTAATAATATTGGAAACCACCTCTTCGAGGGCAAGGTTGATTTTGTTCCCATCCTTAGGATTGATATCCCATTCCTCACAGGCCTGATCAATCAAAGCATTGACTTTGGTGATTTCTTCAACTCTATTCTCTATCTCCAGAAACATCTCGTCCTTCTGTTTTTTCGCATCAAAGTTATAATAATATGTTAGTACCAAAATAGTGATGTCATCGGATTGCCCGGCCCCGGTCTCGAAAGTTTTGGTTTCTTCAAGAAGTTTTTTTGTGATCCCTTTTGGCGAATGGTCCTTATCAAACTCAGCGAGTAAGGCCTCCAGTTTTGGATCACCAAAAAGGTTCCCGTCAATGTCCATTGCCTCCGGAATACCATCGGTAAAAAGTACCAGCGCATCACCTTTATCAATTTTCATGCTGCCCGACTTATATTTAATTTCTTCAAACAAGCCCAGGGGTGTTCCATGTGTTTGCTTAAGTTGGGCAGGAGGTAAGCCGGATTTAAGGATATAAGGATAGTTATGGCCGGCATTACAAAAATCAAGGTCACCGGTTTTGAGATTAAGAATCCCAAGAAAAAATGTGACGAACATGGCATTGTCGTTATCGATGCACAAATCTTTATTGATGTTACTCACAATTTCGGAGGGTAAAATATCCCCAACTGCCTTTGCGCGAAGCAAGGTTCGGGTTATGGCCATAAATAGTGATGCCGGAACCCCTTTCCCGGAAACATCGCCAATGGCAAACACCAAACGATTATCGTCGAGAAAGAAAAAATCGTACAAGTCGCCGCCCACTTCTTTTGCAGGATCGAGTACAGCGTAAAGGTCAACATCATCCCTTTCGGGGAAGGGTGGGAATATTTTTGGGATTATGCCCTGCTGGATATCGTGGGCAATCTTCAACTCGCTCTCAATCCTGTTTTTCGCGGCTGTGGTTTCTTCCAGGTTCTTGATGTATTTTTTCAACTCTTCCCGCATTACTTCGAAAGAATTGGTAAGCTGCCCAATTTCATCATTGCGCCGTACTTTTGGCAACTTCACATCAAACTGGCCACTACCAAATTTTGCAGTCACTTTTGCCAACTTTTCGATAGGATGGGTTATTCGCTGAGAGATTAAAGTAATGACAATAAAAATCAAAAGGATGCCACCCAGTGCCAATGCAACAAGGGTTGTAAAGAGATCGTGCAAATCAGCAAGCAACTCATCTTCGGGAAAAACAATGGCAATAGACCATCCACTGTTTGGAAGATTTGTGTAATACAGCCAGGCATCTCCTTCCAATGTTATTGGTTTGAAAGGGATAAAACCTGATTTTCCGCTGGTCATTTCCTCACCAATCCTGCGCAACTCTTCATTGTTAAATTTGTCAGCCAATGTAAAAATACTTTCATTCATGATCAGCGATTGATCGGGATGACTGAGAAACGTTCCCTCCTTCGAAAGAAGATAAGCATATCCACTCCTTGTTATGTTCAATGAATCAATTATACTGCTCAACCAACTCAAATCAATATCCACAGTTACAATTCCTGTAAAAGCTTTCTGATCATCTTGCTTACGATAAAATGGCACCGAATAAGTTGCCATAATAATATTCCCACCATCTTCATCATAATAAGGCTCGGTCCATACAGACTTACCTAATTTTTTTGGCTCCTCGTACCAGTCCCAATGAAAATAATCATAATCTTCATTTCCTAATATTTTGTAGGAAACCGAATCGCCATCCTTGTAATAATATGGTGCGAAGTAGTGCTTATCGGAATCATACCCATAGGGTTCAAAAGCAACACAAGAACCAAATATTTCGTCGTTGTGCTTAACAATAGGCATCAAAAAGTTTTTGATTTCATCTTCGTCATACTGGGTATATTCAAGTAAGGGGGCCACATTATCAGGGATTTTTTCGGCTGCGACAAGCACACCTTCAATGATATGTACAGTAGATTGGGCGAGGTTACTTGCATTTTGCCTTACGTTGTTCATTAAAATATTTCGCGAAGAATTGTAATCAATCCACATAATAGTGGAAAAGATTACCACAATCCCCAAAAGGATGAAAAGTCTCAGCCTGAATGCAATGCTTTTGTTTTTAAGCATGTAGGATAAATATTTGAGTTAGATTCGTCCAAAAGTATAAAATCATTTAAACAAACTGGCTGAAAGCTGTAAAAATCTAAACGAGACATCTATTTTTTATTGTCTTGTGGCTTGATATGGAGACCCCCGATTGGTCGGGGCAGGCTGTCCATCTTTGCATTCCTTCCAATTACCTGATTTCTCATCGACCCACTTTTCCATTTATCCATCTTCCATCGTCGCTGTTATCCATTCGAAGTGTATAATCATACAGAACAGAAATGACATTGATGAAACCTGAAATTTTTAAAAACTGATCACAAAACTTCGAACTTTCATTTATGTTATCCATCATTTTATCATTGCATCATTTTATCCCCGCAGTGGCGGGATTTCGCTTCGCTCAACATTGCATCATTGCATCATTGCATCATTTTATCATTTTATCATTGCATCATTTTATCATTGCATCACCCCCCCCCTTCAATCTAAATTCCTTCTAAATTGACATATCGATTTTATTTACTTTTTTATAGAAACCAAATAATTCTAAATTTGCCGGGAATTGAGAATTTTAATATTTAAAATTAACGACATATGAGAAAACTTTTGACTTTGTTTGTTGCGGCATGTATGCCAATTCTAACCTTTGCCAGCGAGGCAGATCTTATAATTCCCGATGGGGTAAAAAATCAGCCGGTACTCTACTGGGGGTTTCTTATCACCTTTGCAGGATTTTTGTTTGGCTTGTTCCAATTTCTTAAAGTAAAAAAAATCAGGGCGCACAAATCCATGTTGGATGTTGCCCAGGTAATTTTTGAAACTGCTAAAACGTATCTCATCCAACAGGGCAAATTTCTTGCTATTTTGTTCTTGTTTATTGGAGCTGCAGTAGCATTTTATTTTGGCTGGCTATCAGATGCAAACTTTGGTTTTGGCGGGGTTGCAATGATCCTGGGATGGACAGTTGTTGGTATTTTAGGCTCATATGCCGTTGCATGGTTTGGCATCAGGATGAACACCCTGGCCAACTCTCGTATGGCATTTGCCTCGTTAGAACGTAAACCTATCAAACTTTTAAATATTCCATTGAACGCCGGTATGAGTATTGGCGTTGTTTTAATTTCGCTGGAATTGATGATGATGTTAATCATCCTGCTGTTTGTACCGGGCGAATATGCCGGGGCCAGTTTTATTGGCTTTGCCATTGGTGAATCATTGGGCGCTTCAGTATTAAGAATAGCTGGTGGTATTTTTACAAAGATTGCCGATATTGGTTCTGACCTGATGAAAGTGATCTTTAAAATTGGCGAAGATGACCCACGTAACCCGGGAACTATTGCCGACTGTGTGGGCGACAATGCTGGTGACAGTGTTGGGCCAACAGCCGATGGATTTGAAACATACGGTGTAACTGGTGTGGCTTTGATCTCCTTTATCCTGCTTGCTGTTACCAGCATTGAAAACCAGGTACAATTGCTCACATGGATTTTTGCCATGCGAATTTTGATGATCATCACTTCCATAGTTTCATTTTGGATTAACGGAATTATCACAAAAGCCAAATATGAAAATGTTGATGAACTGGACTTCGAAAAACCACTCACCAACCTTGTATGGATAACATCTATACTTTCTATAGCCGTAACTTTTGTAATAAGTTATTTCCTCATCGGAAGCCTGCCTGACAAACTATGGATTTCACTATCTGTAATTATTAGTGCCGGTACACTTGGTGCTGCATTGATCCCTGAGTTTACAAAACTTTTTACCAGCCCGAAATCAACCCACGTCAACGAGGTTGTTGAAGCCTCTAAACAAGGTGGCGCCTCACTAAACATCCTTTCTGGTCTTGTGGCAGGTAACTTCAGTGCTTTCTGGAAAGGCATGGTGTTTTTTATGTTAATGTTTATTGCATATTATGCGAGTACATTTGGCTTGGATGCATTTATGATTTATCCTTCAATTTTTGCTTTTGGTTTAGTTGCATTTGGAATGCTTGGAATGGGACCTGTTACGATTGCTGTAGATAGTTATGGTCCGGTAACTGATAATGCGCAGTCAATATACGAGTTATCATTAATTGAAGAAAACAGAGAAGAAACTGTAGCTGAGATTGAAAAAGACTTTGGTTTTACTCCTGATTTTGAAAAATCTAAATACTATCTTGAAGCTAACGATGGTGCTGGTAATACATTTAAAGCAACTGCTAAACCAGTACTAATTGGTACTGCTGTTGTGGGTGCCACAACTATGATTTTTGCATTGATACTTGTAATTGAACATACTTTACATGTGAAGCCAGAAGAAATACTCAACCTGCTTAATCCTTATACAATTATGGGATTCTTATTAGGTGGTTCAGTTATTTACTGGTTTACGGGAGCTTCTATTCAGGCCGTTACTACTGGCGCAGCTCGTGCAGTTGAATATATTAAACACAATATAAATCTTGATCCCGATGCACCAAGGAAAGCAGATGTTGAAAAGTCGAGAGAGGTTGTTAAGATATGTACAGTTTATGCCCAGAAGGGAATGTGGAATATATTTATTGCCATTTTCTCCTTTGCGCTTGCATTTGCATTTTTAAGCGCACCTACTGAAACTTCAAATGCTCCTGTAGCTATGTTTGTTGCTTACTTGTTATCGATCGCTTTCTTCGGCTTGTTCCAGGCTATATTTATGGCCAATGCAGGTGGTGCATGGGACAATGCCAAAAAAGTGGTTGAAGTTGACATGCAGGAAAAAGGAACTCCTTTGCATGATGCTGTTGTTGTAGGTGATACCGTTGGTGATCCCTATAAAGATACTTCTTCAGTTGCACTTAACCCTGTAATTAAGTTTACAACCTTGTTTGGATTATTAGCAATGGAAATTGCCATCTCTCCGCAATTTAGAGCAGTAGCCCCTTATGTAGGTATTGCATTTTTAGCTATCGCACTTTACTTTGTTTACCGCTCATTTTACAAAATGCGCATTAACGCTTAGACAAATACAGATTAGAATATTAAAAAAGCCGGGTAGTAATATCCGGCTTTTTTTATGCAAATTGGTTTCAACAATTTGCAGAGACAAGGCATGCCTTGTCTCAACCCAAAACGTGCCTTATCTCAACAAAAAAACCCAGCCATCGAAATGACCGGGTTTAATAAATCTGTTTTTATCCTGTACCGGAAACTATTCCGGGTGAATTGCCTCTACAGGACAAACGTCTGCGCATGCGCCGCAATCGGTGCAAGCATCAGGATCAATTTTGTAGATATCCCCTTCAGTAATTGCTTCTACGGGACACTCATCAATACAAGTACCACATGCGGTACAGTCGTCTGTAATTACGTATGCCATTATTGTTGATTTTTATTGGTTATTATTGGCTGCAAAGGTGAAAATATTTTCTATTTATTGGATTCTAAATTAGCATTTCGATAGAATTTATAGCCAATCTAAATTAAAGCCAGGCAAGCTAACCGACAATAACATAAATAAAGAAAAGGGCTAAAGCCCTTCAATGTCGTTTGGTTTTTCCGTTACCCAGCCATTAATGGCTGGGTTATGGAAAAACCCACAGATAGGGCTTTAGCCCGGATTCATGAATTGTTCAGGTTAGGATTTTCTTATGCCCAATTATATTAATTTTGCAAGCAAAATAAAACGAATAAAAATGGAACCAAATAATTTTCAATCAGCAATACTGCAAGGAATACCTGATAGGTTACCAAACCAAAAGCCCATCGATCAAAATGTTTCGCATGCACCGAAGCGTAAAGACATCTTAACTGATAATGAAAAGAAACTGGCCCTCAGGAATGCACTCCGCTACTTTGACCCAAAGCACCACAGGACACTAGCACCTGAATTTGCTGATGAACTGGAAAAGTACGGACGGATATACATGTACCGTTTTCTTCCAGATTACGACATGCATGCCCGCAATATCAAAGAGTATCCATATCAATCGCAGCAGGCGGCGGCCATTATGCTGATGATTCAGAATAACCTCGACCCGGCTGTAGCACAGCATCCACACGAGTTGATCACTTATGGTGGAAATGGCGCTGTATTTCAAAATTGGGCCCAATACCTATTAACGATGAAGTACCTGGCGGAAATGACGGAGGAGCAAACCCTGGCTATGTATTCCGGCCATCCCATGGGTTTGTTTCCATCCCACAAAGAAGCTCCGCGGGTGATAGTTACAAATGGAATGGTCATTCCTAATTACTCTTCACCTGACGACTGGGAAAAATTTAATGCTTTGGGCGTTTCGCAATACGGACAAATGACTGCCGGATCGTACATGTACATTGGCCCACAGGGCATCGTGCATGGCACAACCATTACAGTGCTTAATGCAGGAAGAAAACTTGGTGTCAGTGAAGAGGACGGACTTGGTGGAAGACTTTTCGTCACCTCTGGCTTAGGAGGAATGTCTGGAGCTCAGGCAAAAGCTGCCGTAATTGCAGGTGCCGTTGGTGTAATTGCCGAAGTAAATGAATCTGCTGCTGTTAAGCGTCATTCGCAGGGCTGGGTGGATGAACTGTTTTATAATCTTGATGAAATTACTGCCCGGATTAGAAAAGCACAAACAGGTAAAGAAGCAGTTTCATTGGCATATGTTGGCAATATCGTAGATTTGTGGGAGAAGTTGGAGCAGGAAAATATCTTTGTTGATATGGGCTCCGACCAGACTTCGTTGCACAATCCCTGGGCGGGTGGTTACTATCCTGCCGGACTTAGTTTCGAGGATTCAAATAAAATGATGGCCAGTGAGCCTGAAAAATTCAAGGGACATGTACAGGAATCTTTATGCCGCCAGGTTGAAGCCATCAATAAACTTACCGCAAAAGGCATGTACTTTTTCGATTATGGAAATGCATTTTTATTGGAAGCCAGCCGTGCCGGTGCTGACATTTTAAAAGAAGATGGAAACTTTAAATATCCATCCTACGTGCAGGATATCATGGGGCCGATGTGTTTCGATTATGGCTTTGGCCCTTTCCGTTGGGTTTGCACATCCGGGAATCCGGTAGATTTAGACATCACCGATCAGATTGCTATAGACGTGCTCGAAGAAATTGCTGCCACAGCCCCCACTGAGATTACCCAGCAAATGAAAGATAATATCCGCTGGATACGCGAGGCAAAAGTGAATAAGCTGGTGGTCGGCTCACAGGCACGCATCCTCTATGCTGATGCCGAAGGCCGGACAAAAATTGCCGCGGCATTTAATGATGCAATAAAGTCAGGCAAAATATCCGCACCTGTTGTCCTGGGCCGCGACCATCACGATGTTTCAGGTACTGATTCCCCTTTCCGTGAAACTTCAAACATTTATGACGGATCGAGCTTTACAGCAGATATGGCCATACAAAATGTAATAGGCGATTCATTCCGCGGCGCTACTTGGGTATCCATCCATAATGGTGGTGGTGTAGGCTGGGGCGAAGTGATCAATGGTGGTTTCGGGATGGTACTGGACGGATCAAAAGATGCCGACCGCAAAATACGAACCATGTTACACTGGGATGTAAACAATGGTATTTCCCGCCGCAGCTGGGCAAGAAATGAGGGTGCTGTTTTTGCTATCAAGCGTGCAATGGAAGATGAACCAAGGTTGAAAGTTACGCTGCCAAATATTGCGGATGATGAACTGATTGAAAACGCGTTTTGAAATAGGAGTTTAGCTTTTGGTGAGACCTGGAAGGT
>CAZBDF010000200.1:0-2230 GCA_964490385.1 uncultured Lentimicrobiaceae bacterium
TTCCCCGACTCAATCAATATCTCCAAAATCTTAATTCCAGCTTCTGTTACAACAGTTCCCGGCCCAAAGATTGCCACGGCACCTGCATCGTACAAAAACTGATAATCCTGGTGAGGGATTACTCCTCCAACAATAACCATAATATCTTCACGGCCCAGCTTTTTCAGTTCATCAATAACTTGTGGAACCAAAGTTTTGTGGCCGGCGGCAAGACTTGAAACGCCAAGAATATGAACATCGTTTTCGACGGCTTGGCGGGCTGCTTCTGCAGGGGTTTGGAACAAGGGCCCGATATCCACATCAAAGCCCATGTCGGCATAACCTGTTGAAACTACTTTTGCCCCGCGATCGTGCCCGTCCTGTCCCATTTTGGCGATCATTATCCGTGGACGGCGGCCTTCCATTTCTGCAAATTTATCGGCCAGTTCGCAAGCTTCCTTAAAGTTTTTGTCGCCTTTTGATTCTGATGAATACACTCCTGAAATTGATCTTATTACTGCTTTATATCTTCCATAAACTTTTTCGCATGCCATCGAAATCTCACCTAATGAAGCCCGTTTTTGTGCCGCGTCAACCGCGAGTTCCAACAAGTTTCCATCACCGGTTTCACAAGCTGACGTGATGGCTTCCAATGCTTCCTGCACATCTGATTCATTCCGTTCGGCCTTTAGTTTTGCCAAACGCCTGAGCTGTGCCTGGCGTACCGCAGTGTTATCCACCTCAAGTATTTCCAGCGGATCTTCTTTCTCTAAACGGTATTTGTTAATACCAACAATCGTATCCTTGTGTGAATCAATCCTTGCCTGCTTCCTGGCCGCGGCCTCTTCGATGCGCATTTTTGGCACGCCCGTTTCGATGGCTTTGGCCATTCCGCCCAGCTCTTCAACTTCTTCAATTAGTTTCCAGGCACTTTGCACCAATTCGTTGGTCAACGACTCAACAAAATAAGAACCAGCCCAGGGATCGACCACTTTACAAATATCGGTTTCTTCCTGTAAATAAATTTGGGTATTGCGGGCAATCCTTGCAGATGCATCCGTAGGTAGCGCAATCGCTTCGTCCAATGCATTGGTGTGCAATGATTGCGTGTGCCCAAGTGCAGCGGCCATGGCTTCAACACATGTACGGGCAACATTGTTGTAGGGATCCTGCTCCGTTAAACTCCATCCCGACGTCTGGCAGTGCGTGCGCAAGGCCATCGACTTTGGGTTTTTCGGGTTGAATTGTTTCACCAGTTTAGCCCATAACATCCTTGCAGCGCGCATTTTGGCAATTTCCATAAAATGGTTCATGCCAATGCCCCAGAAAAATGAGAGGCGTGGTGCAAATGTGTCGATGTTCATACCGGCATTAACACCAGTCCGTAAATATTCCAATCCGTCAGCGAGGGTGTATGCCAGTTCGATATCAGCAGTGGCGCCGGCTTCCTGCATGTGGTAGCCGCTAATGCTGATAGAATTGAACTTTGGCATTTTGGCCGAAGTATATTTAAAAATATCCGCAATAATCCGCATCGATTGCAATGGTGGATAAATATAGGTGTTGCGTACCATGAATTCCTTGAGGATGTCATTTTGGATGGTACCTGACAATTCTTCCAGTTTCACGCCCTGTTCCAATCCGGCAACAATATAAAATGCCATGATTGGTAGCACGGCGCCATTCATTGTCATTGATACTGACATCTTATCCAGTGGAATCTGGTCGAAAAGAATTTCCATGTCGAGGATTGAATCAACCGCAACACCGGCTTTTCCAACATCACCAACAACGCGCTCGTGATCGGAATCGTAACCACGGTGCGTGGCCAGGTCGAAAGCAATGGAAAGGCCTTTTTGCCCCGCAGCAAGGTTACGACGATAAAATGCATTGGATTCTTCAGCGGTTGAAAAACCTGCATACTGACGGACCGTCCATGGACGCATAACGTACATGGTGGAATAAGGGCCCCTTAAAAATGGAGGGAGGCCTGCTGCATAATTCAGGTGTTCCATGCCCTCGAGATCAGCCTCGGTGTAAACCGGCTTCACCGGAATTTGCTCAGGCGTTTTCCAGCTTTTACTAATCTGGTTTTCCTTTTCCCAATCGGCCTGGCTTAACTTGGATTTTGGAGAACTTTTGATGTTTATATTTTTGAAATTTGGTTTCATATCCTGGTTGTGTTGTTTGTCAAATGTTGTTAGTTCAATGCTGAGCGTAGCGAAATCCCGCCTTTGCGGGGTTCTGAGTT
>CAZBDF010000200.1:2330-8199 GCA_964490385.1 uncultured Lentimicrobiaceae bacterium
GTTTAAAAGTTTAAATTCCCTATACTTAATTTCCCCTATAAACCCTATTTCCCTTATGTACCCTAAATACCCAGTGCCTTCTGAAATTCCTGCAATGTTTCAAGTACATTCGATTTTACATGGATAAAATGTTTGATGCCTTTTGCTTTCAAATCGTCAATACTATCTTTTGGATAACCGGCAATAACCACGATGGCTTTATCACCAATTTTTTCGAGAATATCTGAAGTAATCATTGGGTAGTCATCATCGGCAGCACAAAGAACAATAATCCCGGCTTTGCTGGCGAGTGCAGCTTTTATACCTTCATCAACAGTTTTAAATCCATTGTTGTCGATGACTTCAAATCCTGCACAGGCAAAAAAGTTACTCGAAAACTGCGACCTGGCCCTGCGCATGGCCAGGCTTCCGTAGGTAAACATAAATGCCTTGGGACGACTATGCTCTAAAGCATATTTGTCAGTTTTGTAGCGCAAAAGTTCAAAGGCCTGGGCGCCACGATAGGGCTTTAATGTTTCAGCCAGTGGTTTTTCAACAGAATAGTCCGCTGCACTAAAAACTCCGGGATCGAATTCCTTCAGTTTAAATTCAGTAAAGTTTGGATATTGGTTTGTGCCCAGCAAGATCTCTCTGCGTGTTGCAATATTCAAATCCCTTTTCTGGGCGGTCTCATTTATCTTGTTCTGGACAAAACCTTTTTTGAATGCTTCGATAAATCCACCCAACGCATCCACTTCAAGGAAAAGATTCCATGCTTGTTCGGCGATAGAATTGGTGAGGTTTTCGATGTAATATGATCCCGATGAGGGATCTACTATTTTATCAAAATGTGATTCTTCTTTTAATAATAGTTGTTGATTGCGCGCAATCCGTTCGGAGAAATCAGTCGTATTTTCATAAACGGAATTGAAGGGATGCACAGCTAAAGAATTTGTACCACCAATAATTGCCGACATGGCCTCGGTAGTTGTGCGGAGTAAATTTCCATGTGGGTCGTACATGGTTTTGTTCCAATCGGAAGTAGTAGAATGAATGAATGCCCTGGTAATTTCAGCATTTGACGGGCTATAAACATTCACGATTTTAGCCCACAATAGCCTTGCTGCCCTGATCTTGGCAATTTCCATGAAGTAATTAGAGCCAACCCCAAACTTAAATTTGATATTGGGTGCAATGCTGTCGATGGAAACACCGGCATCGGTTAAGCGTGTCAGGTATTCATTTCCGCAAGCCAGCCCAAAGGCAAGTTCCTCAACGATGGATGAACCTGAATTTTTGAAAATGGATGCATCCACGGCCAGGACACGGAAATGGGGAACATGCGCAGATTTTTCGATGAGTTTTTTGCATGTGGCAAAATCTACCTCCTCTGAATCGTAAAAGTTTCCTGTAAGTGCCAATTGGGCAAGTGGATTGAAATCAACTGATCCATTGATTTTCTGCAGGTCGCGGTTGTATTTTTTAACCAACTCAAGGTAAATATCAAAAACTTCCGGCACTTGAGCTCCACATGTGAAGTTTATCTCAACCATTGTAGCATAAATGTTCTCCATCAGTTTTTCGATATCATCAACAGCAGGTTTTTTAGACTTATCCAAAACAAAACCAATTGAGTCGATACCTTTCATCAGGATATCCAAAGCCTTTTTATTGGCCTTTTCAATGCTATTAACCGTTATATCCTGTCGGATAAACCAATTGTTTTCTTTCTTGCGGCCACTCCTAACGAAAGGGAAATCGCCGGGAAAAGTTTTCAGGTATTCCAGCTTATCCAAATCTTCGGCGCGATAATAAGGTTTAACATCAAAGCCTTCCATGGTTTTCCAAACCAACTTTCGCTTATAGTCGGCACCTTTAAGGTCCTTAAGGATCAGTGCTTCCCATTCTTCGGTGGTAACTGGTGGGAAGGTGTCAAATAATTTTTCTTGTGCTTTATTCTCTTGTGATGAATCCATACTTATTGTGGATTTGATTGATTTCGATTTTATGTTTAATTCCTCAATTACAATGAGTTTGCTTTTTTCAGGCGGCGAAATTATAACAAAATTTCATCTTGCTTTGTTTGGACGGGTATTTTGGTGTTAAATACTTAACAGAATAGATTACAAAATCTTACAGTAAAATTAGCAGTCAGCAATTAACAGTCCAATTTTGTATTGGGGCTGTTTCCGAAGACTGCCTACTGAGAACTGCCCACTGAATACTGTCCACTGATTTTGGAAACCCTATCCAGAATAAGTAAAAATAAGATAAAAAAAACGGGCTTACCAACCTTGGTAAGCCCGTTAATAGGATTCAAATTAATGATAGCTTATTCGATAGCAAGGCGTTTTGTGATTAGGTTGCCATCTTCGGTTTCGATACTCAAGAAGTATAAGCCGGTACTCTGGGTTGAAACATCAAGCTGTATAGACCTGCCTTTTGTTTCAACTGACATTATTACCTGCCCAAGCTGGTTCAGCATTGTAATCATGCGTATTTCCCTATTGCAGGTTAAGTTAACTTTTTCAAGTGCCGGATTTGGGAATACATTGATGTTGTAATCAACTGTGAAATCGTTGACCGAAGCAACAACTACCGTGATACCAAGCACCCGAGAAGCTCCATTCACTGTAAACAAACCATCATGGCTTGGGTAGAGCTTGTCGTAGGTAAGTAAGATTTCAAAAGTTTCACCTGTCCTTTGACGGTAGAGCCTGAACTCCATCTGGTCATCAATCTCAAATCCATCAATTCGTGCTGAATATTGATTATCTCCCATCGCAACAAGTTTGTACAAGCTTTCCCTGTGAGTATACTCAGCCATGCCATAGCATTCACCCGCAGTATTCAATGCTCCAATGATATCTCCGGGCTCCAGTGCCATTTTTGCTTCTTCGCTAAATATCAGAATATGCGGCTGTGATGTGTTCTCCACATCACTCCATGGTGAATTGTTTATCACTGCATTATCTTTTGTAGGATAGAGGTGCGGTGCATAAGGATCGAAGTCGGGGAACTCGATGGTGTATGGTGGTGTGTTTCGCTTGTTCACCAACAGGTATGCCCTGCCAGGCAAGAGCACATCAAAGTCGGATGCTACCGGGGTCCAAAGCTCACCGACTGGCCAGTCGTAAATCAACAGAACGTCATTCACATGTGTGCCAAACAGGTTGTTGATGTCAACCGGAACGTTTGTTAATACCGGAAGGAATTTAAAGGGCTTGTTAACATAGAAGCTCTGGTCAAGCAGTGAATCTCCGTAAATTGGCAGACAGGCAGGGGTGTTCTTGGTCTTGATCTTGTAACCAACAGGGCTCCAATCACCGATGGTATTGGCTGGTACTGGTGGTTCCGGCCAGAAGTATTTTCCTCCTTCTTCTACCATCATTATCAAATGTTGTGAGCCTGGTATCAATACCAATGGCTCCATCACCTCGGGTACTGCAGGCTCATCTGGGTCAAGATAGGACGAAACACCCCACCATGTATCCTTATCGAAGTAAATCAGTTGTTGTGGAACGTAGAGCATCATACAACCTGTTGCGGTGAACTGGCACGAGCCTGCTCCCTGTACTTCGATGCATAGCTCGATATCCCCTTTCCAGATATCATTAATACCCAGGTTATAGAAGGTATTCGCCGAAGTGGAATCGTCAAAGGTACCATCGCCATTGGTAGTCCAGTGGATAGTCCCATAATTGCCCCCTATGGTTGCATTCACTGCTATTGGTAACCATTCGCCATTGGGAACATCATAATCTGCACAGTCGAGATCAATCCCTGGGCCAACATCTACTGATGGGGCCTGTAATATGGTCAGGGTCATGCAATCTGTATCAGGATCAAGACATGTACCCGTTGGTTCTTCTGTTATACAAAGCACCACAGATCCATTCTGCTTGTCCTGGTCACCAGGTTCGTATGTTGGATTCAATACATTGTTTCCCGGGATAAAGGTACCATCACCACCACTCCAGCTTATCGAGTTCGTGTCCGATGCTGTTGCTTCGATCAGATCATAGCTTTCTCCTTCGCAAATAATTGCGTTGCTACCTGAATATGCTTTTGCTTTAGGATAGATAGTCAGGTACAGGCTATCGGTGTAAGGTAAGGTACAAGAGTTAAGCGGAAATGCCGTGAAATACAAGGTTATCGTGCCGCTTTGAACATCGCCCGGCGACATAAAATAAGCCGTTTGTGTTGAATCGGGGTCAATAAAGAAACCGCCACCGCCGCTCCACTCTACCGATGATTCATTGATAGCTGTTCCACTCAGATTTACTTCCATAGCACTTTCACAAACTTCGCTATCCTGACCGGCATCGGCCCATGGATTAGCTTGAATGGTAAGTTTCATAGAATCAGCTGAAGAAATTGTACAGGGGGTCTCGGGTTGTGCAGTAAGGTACAAGAAAACCATTTCGTCAAGCTTGTCTTGTGTGCCCGGTTCATATGTAGGGTTGAGTGTATCATCTGTTGGAATAAAGTTTCCATCTCCCCCTGTTGTCCATAACAGGCTACTGTAATTTTGAGCAGTTGCACCGGTCAACAAATAACTTTCGCCTATACAAACCATAGCATCAGGACCAGCATCAACAGCAGGACCAGTAACAATGTTCACGCTTGCATAATACATCGATACATCGCTGGCGGAATGTCCTTCAGCATCAGTTATCGAGGTAATCTGGATATTGTAAACCCCAGGTGCAAGTATATCACTGAACAATGGATCACCAAGGTTAACATCTATAGCACTATCCGATATCCCGTTGACTTCCCAATAGATGTCGAATGGGGCTACCCCGGTATTGATACCGCACAAGCTTACCGTTACAGTTTCTGTGGAACAATAGGTATAGGGCGAGCCGCTTATGGCCGTTTCGCCATTGAAACAGAACAAGGCCGAAGGTTCTTCCCATACAGGAACAGTTACAGTCGCTTCGTCGCAATTTGTCGGATTCAGAATTTCACAAATCTTGTAAACCAACTCATAATTGCCTGCCGGGGTGCCGGGGGCAACATTTACTGCGCCGGTCAGCGAATCGAGGCTTACGCCCGGATGAGTACTGCTGATCTCCGCAAGGGTAATATCGGCAGGATTAACGAGACTGCCGTTGAGTGAGTCGTTGACCAAAACGTTGGGAACAGCTTCGCCACCAACATAACCATTAACCGGAATGCCAATATCATCGCTGGCAATAATTTCGGGAGCCGTTACAGAAACGAAAACGGTAGCCTGGTCACAGTTGGCCGTGTTGAGGGTTTCGCAAATTTCATACACCAGTTCGTAATTGCCTGCAGGAGTGCCGGGGGCAACATTTACTGCGCCGGTCAGCGAATCGAGGCTTACGCCCGGATGAGTACTGCTGATCTCCGCAAGGGTAATATCGGCAGGGTTAACGAGGCTGCCGTTGAGTAAGTCGTTGACCAAAACATCGGGAACAGAAATACCACCAACAAAACCATTAACAGGAGTGCCAGTGTCATCGTTAGCAATAATTACGGGAGCGGTTACAGAAACGAAAACAGTAGCCTGGTCGCAGTTATCCGGGTTGAGGATTTCACAAATCTCATAAACCAATTCGTAATTACCTTCAGGAGTACCCGAAGCAACATTTACTGCGCCGGTCAGCGAATCGAGGCTTACGCCCGGATGAGTACTGCTGATCTCCGCAAGGGTAATATCAACAAACTTAACGAGATAGCCGTTGAGTGAGTCGTTGACCAGAACATCAGGAACAGCTTCACCACCGACATAACCATTGACCGGAGTGCCGGTATCATCGCTGGCGATAATTACAGGAGCGGTTACAGAAACAAAAACGCTAGCCAGGTCGCAGTTGGCCGGGTTGAGGATTTCACAAATCTCATACACCAGTTCATAATT
>CAZBDF010000201.1:0-8151 GCA_964490385.1 uncultured Lentimicrobiaceae bacterium
TGATGCTTGTATTTATTGTTTACAAGCCGCAGAAATGGATAAAGGAACGCACTGACCTTGTACAAGGAAAAGTCACAATTTGGCAGGTCATACTATTCTTTTTAATTGGAGTTTATGGAGGATTCATCCAAATAGGCGTGGGTTATTTCTTGCTGGCTGGCTTGGTTTTGGGGGCAGGGTATGAACTTGTTAAAGCCAATGCCATCAAAGTATTAATAATATTGATATACTCTCCATTTGCAATTTTTGTTTTCTTCTGGAATGGCCAGATCAACTGGACCTATGGCTTGATAATGGCTGTTGGTAATGTAGTAGGCGCCTTGATTGCCTCAAGGATGGCCGTAAAAAAAGGGGCGAAGTTCGTTCGGTGGGTAATTGTCGCGGTTATTTTACTTACTTCGCTCCACCTGTTCGACATCATAAACCTCAAAGAACTTGTGCCATCAATAAGCCAAACATCATGAAAATAAAAATGCTATTGTTATTGGCCATGCTGTCCATAGGCATGGTTTCTTGTAAGGATCAAACTTCGCAAGAAAAAAATGAGGTGGCCAATGAAAATCCGGATTGGACAATTGTTGTTCACGGTGGCGCCGGAAATATTACGCCCGAAAGAATCCCACCTGAAAAGGAAGCGGAATACAAAGTGAAGTTGGCTGAGGCACTTGACGCCGGTGCAGCAATTCTAGATAATGGTGGTTCGAGCCTTGATGCGGTGGAGGTGGCAATAAACATAATGGAAGATTGCCCTTTGTTTAATGCCGGCAAAGGGGCGGTTTTTAGTGCTGATGGAATAAACGAACTGGATGCTTCAATTATGGATGGCCGTACTATGAATGCCGGGGCAGTGGCGGGTGTTACCACTATCAGGCATCCCATTTCGGCTGCGCGTAAGGTGATGGAAGAGTCTGCTCACGTAATGTTAGTAAAAGATGGGGCTGAACAATTTGCTTTAGGGCAAGGCATCGAAATTGTTGACCCTTCATGGTTCTACACCGAAAACCGCTGGCAATCATTGCAAAAAGCCAAACAGCGTGAAGCCGAAAAGAAAGCAGACCTTACCAAGAAGTCGGGGACAGTGGGCTGTGTTGCCCTGGATAAACACGGAAACCTTGCCGCTGGCACTTCCACCGGAGGAATGACGAATAAAAAATATGGCCGTATCGGCGATTCGCCCATAATTGGTGCAGGCACTTACGCCAATAATAATTCATGCGCTATTTCAGCAACCGGCCATGGCGAATATTTTATTCGCAATGTTGTAGCTTATGATATTTCGGCCAGGATGCTTTACGCCAATATGACATTGAATGAAGCTTCTAACGAGGTAATCAACCATGTTTTGAAAGAACAAAATGGAAGCGGTGGAATTATTGCAATCGACAATAAGGGCAATATTGCAATGCCTTTTAATACCGCTGGCATGTTTCGCGGATATATGAAGCCGGGGACTGAAGCGGAAGTTTTCATTTTTAAAGACAAGTAAGCGCATAAAAAGCTACCAGTCCTAACATGGAAATGGCCTTTAAATCTAAGTACTTTGTTTTAGGGTTAATTTATTGGTGGAGACCTTCCAGGTTTTTGCTAATAAAGCTTCATTGGTCACTAAATCCTGCCATGCTCCTAAATGTGAAACCTGGAAGGTTTATATACTTAAATCAAGTTTGGATTTTTGCTACTTGAACAGATTTTTATTGCGAATGACTTGCATCAGGGGATAAATCGTATTAATTTTACCCCTTGTTGCTAATTGCAAAAACTGAATTCACATTGTCAAATTAAAAACAAAAGTAGCTTATGGAACGAAATTATTATTGCCCGTTTTGTCATGGCCAGCTTTACGTCAACGAAAGGATCATTTTTTCGATACTAAATGAACAGGGGCAAAAAGGGCTTGTTTTGCTCACGCCCGACCTGGGTGACTATCGTGCCATGAAACATCCTTCATTTAAAATCACCGAAGGTGAGCACCTTGATTTCTTCTGCCCTATCTGCCACAAAAACCTGATCGTTGAAAAAAATGACCACAAATTTACCCGTGTAATGATGCAAGATACCGGTGAAGAATACGAAATCTTGTTCTCACAAATCGCAGGTGAGCGTTCAACTTACCTTATTGGCGATCACAGCTTTCGTGCTTTTGGCGAAGATGCCGAGGAGTTTACCAACTTTTGGGGTGAAGCACCAAAATATTAATAAAAATTCGTGACCCGATTCCTGTGTTGAAAACACCTGACCCTATTACTCGCAATCGGGAAATATGAGCTGAGTTTGCACATCCAATAAAATCATGTAAGCTTTCCCCGGCTCAAGGACCTGCAAGGTTTCAATTGCTTTCCCCGGCCAGTGCATCCTGTTACCAGCTATTTCTTTGATAATTTCAAGGTTTCCTTCTAATTGTGCTTGAATAGTGCTGACATCGACAGTGCAAGAACTTACCACAGGCATTATAAGTTGTTGTGGCCTGTGGGGCCACCGAGATTTCTGTACCAAATCCACCATTCGACCAAATCACAAGGTAGGGAGGTACGCCGCCATCTACAACAGCTTCGAGTTGCGTAGTTTCCCCCAGGTTTATGCTTACATCCTCGCCGACATCAATACGCAAAGCTTGTATGGTTTCGGCAATGTATTCAACACGGGTTGGAAAAATGTTGGATTCAGTAACTTTGAGCAAGGGCCTTCCGTAATCGTTGCCCAGCCATTTTTTCATTTTTTGTAGTTTTTAACAAAAAAAAAGCAGGCCAAATGACCTGCTTTTTTTAACAATATAATGTTATTCTACTTCTCTTACCTGATGATAACTTTTTCGATCAGGGTAGAAGTTTGATTGGTAAAATGAATGAAATAAATACCATTGGGCTGCTTGCTCAGGTCGAGTACAGTGCTTCCATTGATATTTGTATCCATCACCCTTTGGCCATGGGCATTGCTTACCATAATATTGTATTGGCCATCAATTTGGATGTTGAACAGTCCGTTGCCGGGATTTGGATAAATACTGTAAGCAGCATTTTGTTCCGAAATTCCTGTTGCACCAAGTTTCAGGTCGCTGATAACCGAAAGGCCGTTTTGGGTAAATAGCCCATCATGGTTCTCGAAGTTTGTGTTATAAACAGGGCTAACATCAACGATTTCACCATTACGTAAAATCTTCATTGTCATCGGTTCACCTCCGTTCATCCCATCAAGCACATCGGTAGTTTGATCATCGGCAAACACAACCAATGGCAATACTGATTCACCACCTGTGTACATCGACATTCCGGTACAATTTCCATCGGCATTAAGCACAGCAATTACATCACCACTTTGGAACATATCAGTTCCCATTATTGAAATGATATGCTGACTACCTGTACGTACCACCTTGTTCCATGGTGTTTTGTAATCGTTAGCAATGCTTGGCAAGGGAGTATTTGCCTTTGTCGGATCCACATCAAAATCAACTTCAACAGCACTGTTAACACGTATCAGGTAAGCAAATCCCGGATAAAGCATGTTGAGTGATACCAGTGATGAGTTTGGTAAAATCCCACCTTCGGGCCAGTAAATCAAACCCAAATGGATATCATACAAGAATTCGATGGCATCGCCAAGTGGTACGATCATCTCCTCAACTGAAACAGCTTCTTCGCTCAACACAGGAAGATAGCCTACCCCGGGTCCTAAAGCAACGGTCCTGTCTTCAAGGGCCTGGCCCTCAAATTCAAAAGTAACTTCATTGCCAAATTTTATCTTGTAACCTTTGTAAGTATCCCATGCACCAATGGTATTCAAAGCCTGACCAGGCCAGAAGATGCCTTCAGCACCTATAAGAATTACCATGTCTTCGGTAATATCAGCCAATACATCTTCCATTGCAGCGGAACCTTCGGGAATAACATTGCTAGAGATACCTGTCCAGCCAGTGTAATAGGTGTAAATAAAATCATTCATGTCGCGGCTAGTGATATAGTTGCCATCAGTTCTTGCATTAGGAAGGCCAACCAGGGCGAAGCGTCCATCAGGAATAGGAGTGTCAATGTAATCCATACCAAAAAAGGTAGTTCTGAAATTACCAGTCGCTTTAGCATCATCAGTGATGGGGTAAACTTCGCCATTCTCAAAAAGTGCTCCAGCATCATCAAACAGGACTTCATCAATCTTCACCAATTCGGCTTCGTACTCTTCAAAGTTGGAAAACAATTGGCTGAGACTGATTGATTGAGGTGTAATAAATGTTCCGGTAGAAGTGGCTGGCCCAGGGTCGAAAGCTGGTGTAAATTGCAACATATTTCCATAAGAGCCTACTGTACCAATTATACCTGTTATACCATCACCAATGGCATAAATTGTAGTAATCGCACCACCATTGTCGTCGATCAGGATAGCTGCTGATTCATCCTCGATGTATTTTTGGCCTCTCCAATCCTGCTGGAAGGTAAGGAATACTTCGTTAGTTAACTTATAATAATCTGCTTTAGCATTAACTGCAGCACGCAGATCTGCAAGATTATCAACTTCAATTGGGAATTGATAAGTTACCGCAGAAACAGGGCTGGCAGCAAAACCCTGGGCATAAGCAATGGCCTTAAAGGCAGTTGTGCCTGTAATGTTCAACAATCCTGTATATTCTGTTGAATTGAAATCAGGATCAGAACCATCGGTAGTGTAATAAATTACAGCATCCGGTGTTGCACAGGTAATCTCAACATCAAATGGATCCAAAAATAGATCGCCAGGCACCGAGAATGCAGGCATTTCAACAGAGGCGGCACCGCCACAACTTGCCACATGGAACCCAAGATTTGAGAAATCATCTTTGCCAAGAACAATCCATTCGGAATCACTGGCATCTGTACCTGCCGAACTTGCCCAGTCGGCATTCGGGCTACAAACATTTTCTTTTCTTACTAAAGAATGGTCTTTGCCACCTTTGTTCGTACCGGCTACAGGCCAATAGGTACTTTCACCAAGTACGCCAAATACATCAATGATCACATCATCATTAAACAATGCCAGGGCATCGTTGCCATTGAAATTTGCAATGTCATTAAGTATATCTGCACGATCTTGAATGTATTGGTTAGAACTAAGATGAGCCATAACATATACCGCACCATCAGCCAGTTCACCTTCGAGGTAAAGTGTATCCTGCCATGTTGCACTACCATTGTTCGCGCGTGTCATATAATAGTTGGCCAAATCAACAGTTTCACCTGTGCCGTTAAACAGCTCGATGTACTTGTTATTTGAACCACCTTCGGCATATTCTGAAATTAACAAATCGGATGTACCACCTTCACATGCTTCGCAACTGCCAAAACAAACCGGGTCGAGTATCCGGCTGGTAAAGGGTTCCAAAATACGGTTGCCATAAAGCGAACATTCATCAGGAACAGTTTCGGCAAAAGGCCAGTCGTTTCCATTAACAAATTTATACTCTACACAGGAACCAGCATCAACACTTATTGTATGGTAATAAATGCCATTTCCGGCATCGGTCATTAGTGTGCCAGCGAAATCCCATCCCTGGAAAGAACCAGCAATATGCACCCCATCCAAAGAAATTTCTTCACTGTTCATGTCAACCTGGAGGGTAATGTCAACCATTCCTTCCATGCAATCGTAGCAAGAGCCAAAACAAACTGCATCAAGGCTTACATCCTCATCGGGAACAGTAAAGTAACGGTTGCCATCTTGGTTGCAACATCCCGGAACATCTTCCCAATCATTTCCATTGTTTACAAATTTGTATTTAATTGTTTGGCCAACGGGAATAATCACGGTTACGCTGTAATAAGCATCCTCCATCAAGGTCATTGGTGTTGAACCCGGGTTCCATCCCTGGAAATCACCTGCAACAAACACCCCGTTGGTAACGTCTTTGTTTTGCATGTTCACAGTTAAGGTTACCATTGACGCGGGTTCGCAGGCCGCGCAAGTACCAAAACAAACGGGATCGAGGGTAATGGCACTGCTAACATTGACAAAACGGTTGGTATTTTGCGCACATTCACCAGGAACACTTTCGGCATAAGGCCAGTCGTTTCCGTTAATAAATTTGTATTCATAATTCTCACCTGCTGATAAATTAAGTGTAAAGGCATAAATGCCACCACCTTCATCAGTTAACTCATATCCTGCCGGGTTCCACCAGTCATCAAACATTCCGGCGATATGCACACCATCGGGGGATACAAACTGATTGGACATGTCAACCTGGAAGGTTACTGGTACTGAAATTCCATAGCTTTGTACTACGAAACCTGAGAACATCATTACAAAAAGAAAAATGGTAAATTTTTTCATAAGCTAAAATTTTATGTTAATAAATGAAAAATGGTTCAAATGTTAGTTTGTTTGGCGTCCCGAAAAATAGAAAATTTTTAATTTTCGTAACTTTTCGAGGATGCTTGAAAAACTAAGAAATCAAAGATTTCTGGTTTTTCGGCATTTAATATTGGTCTGTTGTGAAGAAGAAATATCATAATAAAAATACAAAATAATAAAAGCTGCCTTGCAATGCCCAAATGTACAACAATGGATATTACAAGGCAACTTTTTTATCAGAAACCTATTCTTTTATAAAACTCAAGGTTTCTTGTTTTCCTGTGGTGTTGTCATAAACCTTCAGGAAATAGAACCCTTTTTGCAAGGTATTGATATTGATTTGTGATTGCTCACCGGCAATTTCACCGGTATAAACCATTTGCCCCAGCGACGAATAAATTTCGATACTTGAAGCCCTGAAATCACTCAACACAATGTTCAATGTTTCTTTAGCAGGATTAGGATAAATACTGATGGATACTTCGTTGTAATCACCAAAACCTGTTGCCCCGGCTTTAAGGTCGGTAACAAATGAAATCCCATTGATGGCATATTGTCCGGCATCGCCAAAACTTTGGTCATAAATGGCTTCTACCTCAAACTGCTCTCCGCTTGACGGCCTGTAAACCAAAAAGTTCAAGCTTTCGTTTTCAACATACCCATCCTGTTTAGTTGTATAGATATCATCGCCCCAAACAAGCATTGATGCATTGTTTGATCCAACTATTGTCATTCCTGCACAAACATCATTGGCTGTAAAAGCACCTATTACATCACCATCCTGAAGCATATCCAGTGCTGAGGCAGCAAAACCTACAGCGTGAGAATTACTTGTGGGAACAACATCTTTCCAGGAAGTTGGATTGCTTTGCTTTTGTGCTTCGGCAGGAATCGCCTTAGTCACACAATCGGGGAAACTTACTGTAATACCGGCACTTACCTTAATGAAGTAAGCGCGTCCCGGCACCAAATACTCGAGTGTTGTAATTCCACCTTCGGTCCAGTACATCAGGTTGCTGCTCAAATCTTTTATAAAAATCACTTCAGCAACACCACCTAACAGGGTTTCAACGTCAACTGCACATTCGCTAAGTACCGGGAGAATATTCCATCCTGTATTAAGATCAACAGATTTATCAGTAACAATATCGCCATAAACTACAAGGTAGCGGCTATTGATCATGTTAACCTGGTAACCTATCTCGTTGTCCCAATTCATGATGGTGTTAATACCATAAGAGGGCAAATAAAGATCGCTGAAGTGTTGCATCATAAACACACTGTCTGCAATTTTTTCGATAACTGTGGTTAATGTAGGATCGGCAGGAGCTGCATAGGCCGAAACACCTCTCCAGCCATCGGAAATTAGTATGCCCTGGGCAGCATCCGGATTATTGAGCGCGCCAGGCGTGCCATAAATGCCAATCTTATCAGCATTATCCCCAACAAAATACGTTTCGACGTACCAGTTTTCGGGAAGTGAATTATCAAGCATAGGATCTATCAAAGTAAGCGAAGGCCCATAACCATCGGCAGCCTCGTTCCAGCCGTTGGCATCATCATAGTCAACGTAGTCGATCACATCTCCATCGGCATTTCTAAGGTCGATATCTTCGCCGCTATTTTTTAATGCGCCACCAGTCCATTGCAAGGTAACAATACCAAAAGTATTTAACATGGCAAGTGTATCTATAGCAACAACCAAATATTCCCCTGCCCCAAGTTCATAATTGGGGAAAATATAAGTTACCCCTTTTTCAAAATACCAACCTTCGAGATTAACACTCATCACATCATTATTATAAAGTTCGATGTATTCAAGCGAATCATCATCAA
>CAZBDF010000202.1:0-8131 GCA_964490385.1 uncultured Lentimicrobiaceae bacterium
TAGCTGCATGACCAAATAACTATGATGAAGATGGCGAGTTTTTCAGCAGACCCTAATTAGTGTCCGTCTTTTTAGTTGTTTTGTGAAATTTGAATAGCCTTGGGTTTTCCTAATGGATGCCTATGGCATAACCCAAGGATCAAATAGAATAATTGAAGAAACCCCGCCTTTTCTGCTGTCAATGCCTACGGCATTGACAGCAGAAAAGGCGGGGGAGGCGAGTGTTGAATTTATTATTCCCCGGCATAAATGCCGGGGCAATGCAAAACACTGACTTTATAGACGGACACTAATTAGAACTTTGAGCCGCCCATACTCCCGGTGTTATCCCTTCAAATTTTTTAAACGCATTAAAAAAGGTATTACGGCTCGAGAACCCGGATAAAGACCCTATGGCGTCAAGGGTAAGTTCTTTGGATTTTCCTTCCCTGATGAGGTTCTTGGAATGGACTATGCGCCACTCGTTCCTAAAGTCATTAAATGACTGTTTTTTTTCTTCCCTGAAATAATATGCAAGGTGATGCGCGGGTATTTTAATCAATTTCGAAAAAGAAGCCAGGTTGCAATCCGTTTGCAGATAGGGTTGAAACTCTTTCATGTATGCTTCAGCTTTTTGTTGGATCGAAAGCAGGTACTCAGTTTCAAAATCAGGATTCTGTTTCGTACAGTTTCCCTGATAAATTTTACTTCTTTTGTTCGTCTCCTGTAATGATGCCGGCATGGGTAATTGGGGCAAGCCATATAATATATCAGGGAAAAAGAAGGGTGAGACCAGCAATCCGGATAGACCTATTGCTGAAAGGATTTGCATAAAATTCAGTGTGAATAATAGTTTTGTATCCTGCTTTGCAAAGACTTCGCTTAATAGGAAAATATGGCTGAGGACTAAAATGAACAAAAATCCTAAAAGTACCAGCAGCCATTTGATAAGATATCTTTGATGAGATAGAACTTTTATTTCTGTCTTATTCTTCAAAAAACGGGTAATTGCTATCAACGACCAGATAGCATAAGCCAAAATCAGCACAGGGCGGCTTAGGAAAACCACATATTTAGGTACCACCTGGTACAAAGCAGGATATTTAAAGGTACCAATAAAATTAGGGCTCTCAACCAATTTTGAGGCAATCTCAAGTTTGAACGACCAGGGTGTAAAAATGTAATTTAATGTCCCTGCCAAAAAAATCAGCATAGGCAACAGATGCCATAAATCTCTTTTTTTGAACCGTGAATTATCAGTAAGGATACTTCTTATATACCAGTATAACATCGGCCCCGTCAGGTAAGATAAAAAGCCAATATTGATAAAAATAACCCCAACTAAAACTTCAGATTTTGAGTACAATACAACGTATTCAACAAAGCCATATAAACTCACCAGAAAGAAGAATCCCCCAAGGAAAATGGATGAAGCATACCTTGCGGAATTGAAGTACAAAAGGATTACCGATAAAACGATACCCAGGATCGATAATGATAAAAGCATCTTACTAAAGATTTTTAACAAAGTTACTTTAATTGACTAATCACAAACTGATAATCAAAACATACTATTCCAGGAACAGCAAAGCAACACCAGCAACTGCCAGAATTGAGCCGATTACTTCCCTTATATTTATTTTTTCTTTGAAGATTATAATTGCCGGAGGTATGATCAAAACCGGGACGATGGCCATGATGGTGGCAGCCACACCGGTACTTGTGTTTTGAACTGCAAGCAATGAAAACGATACACCAAGGAAGGGCCCGAAAATTGAACCAAGGATTACAAGCTGCATTCCTTTCCTGTTCCGAATACCTGACTTTAATTTGTCCCATCGCCTCATAAAAATAAATATTATTGTAAAGCCAACAAGGCCAGCCATCACCCTGATTTGCGATGCTGCAAATGCATCATAGTCTTTCATTCCGTATTTGCTTAATACCAGCCCCACTGCCTGGCCTACAGCTCCACCAAATGCAAGTAAAATACCTATGACAGGATATGAAAACTTTATTTTTTTCTTTGAGTTTGCCTGGGGGATTTCCCTCTTAAAAACAACCAAAACAATACCCGTTATTGTAATCATCATTCCTGCCATGCTTTGCGTGGATAGTGTTTCACCCAGGATCATCCATCCCAACAATGCAGTGATGGGCGGTACAAGCGACATCATTAGCATCGAAATCCTGGCACCTACAACTACAAAAGCCTGGAAAAGGAGCAAATCTCCTATGGCAAAACCTACAAGCCCAGAAATGGACAACCACAACCAGGCAAAGCTTGTAGCATCAGTCGGGAAAAACATTCCCCTTGCGAAATACAGGTAAACCGAATAGATAATAAATGCCAGGTACAGCCTTATCAAATTTACACTTAGGGAGCCGATTCTTTTTCCTGCAGCTTCAAATGACAAACTGGTGACGGTCCAGAAGAATGCGGTCAATAGTGCAGCAAATTCTCCAAAATGGGATTGAAACATGTAATCGAAGTTTCGGCGAAAATACCAAGAAAATCAGTTGCAATTAGTTTTAAAAATTTGAAAATGTGCAGATTTGTGCATTGCACCACAATAATGTAGATTGATTTTGAAATTGGTATAAGATGGACATCCAACTTCCGTCTTCCGTCCAATGTTAATAAGTTAAGGTAATGATGTGAATTTGTGATTGTCGATTAATCCCGCACGTGTGGGAATTTAAGATGTCCCTGATTATCACATTACAATAAATTAAAAATAATCACTCTTAAACAAAATTCTTAACTATTTGACATTAGTCTTCCGACTTCTGACTTCCGACTCCCGTCTTCCGTCTTCTGTCTTCCGACTTCCGACTTCCGACTTCCGACTCCCGTCTCCCAACTTCCAACTTCCAACTTCAAACCTCTCCCCTACTTCCCTCCTCTTCTCTCTTCCCAAAGTTGCTTAAATGATTTGGGCGCCATGTCGGGCAGGTTGCGGTGATTGCCCCAGGCTTTTTTCATGAAAGTTTTCATGGCCATGTTTTTTATTCCGCTACCTCCAAAATCCATCATCCAGCGGTTCATCAGGATTTTTTTGGCAAGGTATTGTAACTTTTTCTCACCGGGCGTTGAATATCCCAAACGTACCGATTCATTGCGGTTTAGCAACAACAATTCATGAAGATTGATTTTAACCGGGCATACTTCGGTGCATTTGCCACACAACGAAGATGCGAAACTCAGGTGCATATAATCTTTCATCCCTTTCAGGTGAGGAGTGATAACCGCGCCAATGGGCCCCGAATAGGTGGTATTATAGCTGTGACCACCAATATTTTTGTACACCGGGCAAGCATTCAGGCAGGCACCGCATTTAATACACGACAATGCACTGCGTTGAGAGCGGTGTTTTAATAATTCTGTCCTGCCATTGTCAATCAAAATAACATACATTTCTGTCGGGCCATCAATTTCGCCTGTTTGCCTGGGCCCCGAAATAATTGAATTATACACCGTGAGTTGTTGCCCAGTTCCATGCGTTGCCAGGAGCGGCCAATATAGATCAAGGTCGTTAACCGAAGGAATTATTTTTTCGATACCACTGATGGCAATATGTAATTTGGGAAATGAAAACGACATCATTCCGTTGCCTTCGTTTTCGGTGAGAGCAATAGAACCAGTATCGGCAATTAAAAAATTGGCCCCGGTAATTCCTGTATCCGCCTCAGCAAATTTTGTCCGAAGCTTTTGCCTGACAAAATCAGTCATTTCTTCGGGTGTGCTGTCCAGGGGTGTATTGAATTTTTCGTTGAACAAAGTGGCAATATCTTCTTTGGACTTATGCATGGCCGGCGTAACAATATGATAGGGTTTTTCGCCGGCAAGTTGAACGATGTATTCACCAAGGTCGGTTTCTATCGTTTCAATATTTTTCTTTTCAAGTGCATCGTTTAATTCCAATTCCTCGGTGATCATCGACTTTGATTTCACTACCAGTTTACTACCATGACTTTTAAGTATTTTCAATATTTCGGCCACAGCCTCATCAGCAGTTTGCGCCCAAATAACCTTTCCGCCTTTCTTTGTGAAATTATTTTCAAATTCGCCAAGGTATTTCTCCAAATTCTCAATCACCTTATGTTTAAGATAAGCAGCACGCTGTTTGGCAGTTTCCAGTTTGCTATAGATTTTTTTACCTTTTACAACGGCAGCATCGTACTTTGCAATATTGAAATTAATCTTCTTCCTGTGCCCTAAATCAAAAGCTATTTCTTTGCTGTCTTTAACGAATTTCTTGTGAATTTCTGACATAACTACTAGTTTAGTATTAGTCTTTCTAAAAAATATTTGGACTTAAAAATCCAAAGTTCAAAACCCAAAACTCAAATAAATCACAAATTTAAAATCTCAATAATCAAATCCTTTCTGCAAAACTGAAACTTATATTTTGTTATTTATTTGCCCGCATTGCTCGCCTCGCTGAAGCGGGCCGAGAGGCAGGTCATTTGATCCCGCACGTGCGGGATGGTGCTTTACTATTCTATTTCCTTACATCCGAAATCTTCTTCACCCTTACTTCGTGCCTGCCTCCTTCAAAGTCGGTTTCCATAAAAATTTTAACCGCTTTCAGGGCTTCGTCTTTATCTATAAATCTTCCGGGAAAAGCAATGATATTGGCGTCGTTATGCTGGCGCGAAAGACTTGCTTGCGTGGTATCCCAACACAAAGCTGAGCGCACATTCGGATATTTATTGGCCGTCATGTTAGCGCCCTGCCCACTTCCGCAGATGATAATCCCTTTTGGATATTCTCCTTTTTCGATAGCCTGTGCAACAGGATGGATGTAATCGGGATAATCAATACTTTCGGTATTGAAAGTTCCAAAATCCTTCACTAAAAAACCTGCCTCACTAAGCTTTTTAAACAAGTATGATTTCAATTCAAATCCAGCATGGTCACTACCAATTGGAATAATATTTTGTTTACCAGTCATTTAACTAATTGTTAATAATTAATTTTTCAAAAATACAGAAATATTATGATGTTCTTAATATTTCAATTTTCTATATATTTCCCGGGTCGAAGTTTAAACTTGTAAAAATGAAATACTTTCAAACTAAAAAGTAAAGCTAAGTTATTGATGCCGTAATTTTCATGATCATGACTTAAATTGGCTCCAAAAAAGCGAAACAAATCAACATCAGGCATTTGAACTTTGTAAACAATTTTGTGTGAATATCCTTTTATTTTTGTGATGAAAATCTAAAAACAACCAGGCTTATTAACAAATTGATCGAAATGCGCTTCAATGTCAATAGTTATGAGTAGTTTTAAGAACTTAGCGATAAGAAATGAACAATAAATCAGCATAGTTTACTGCTTTATTTTCTGACATTTTTATGATGATGATGAAATGTTAATATGATAATAAGAAAATCAATTTTGTAGTTAGTCAAGCAGTTATACTTTTGCCGTCTGTTAGTTAGATGTTGATAAGTAATGGGAATTGAAGAATACAAGTTTTTGCCCACAATTTTCCCGACACTATCAACAGGATATTTAATAATAATAATAACTATTTAAAATTCTATTAATAATATAAAACGAAGGAAATCGATAATATGAATTTAAAAAATAATTCGGACATTGCACAAAAATTGAGCGACTTGAAAACAAAGAAAAACGCAATTATTTTAGCACATTATTACCAGGTTCCCGAAATTCAGGATGTGGCCGATTATATCGGCGATAGTTTAGGGTTGGCTCAAAAAGCCGTAGAAACCGACGCTGATATTATCGTTTTTGCCGGCGTTCATTTTATGGCCGAAACAGCAAAAATACTCAATCCTACCAAAAAAGTTGTGCTGCCTGATTTGGAGGCCGGATGTTCGTTGGCCGATTCGTGTCCGCCAGATAAATTTGCCAGTTTTAAAGCGAAGTATCCTGATCATATTGTAATTTCGTACATCAATTGCTCGGCAGCCATAAAAACCATGTCGGATGTGATTTGTACTTCTGGCAATGCAGTTAAAATTGTTGAATCATTCCCAAAGGAGCAAAAGATCATTTTTGCACCAGACAAAAACCTTGGTGGATATATCAACAGTGTTACCGGGCGGAACATGGTTTTGTGGGAAGGCACCTGCGAAGTGCACGATATCCTTTCCACTGAAGCTGTAATTAATTTGAAGATTGAAAACCCTGATGCGAAACTTATCGCCCATCCCGAATGCAAAGCGCAGGTTTTGGAACTGGCCGATTTTGTGGGATCCACCACCGCCATGTTGAAATTTACCCAAAAGGATGATTCGAAGAAATTTATTGTCGCCACCGAAACTGGCATCCTTCATCAGATGCGGAAAGATTCGCCGGGAAAAGAGTTCCTGATTGTTCCAACGGACGAAACCTGCTCATGCAACGACTGCCCCTACATGAAAATGAATACCATGCAAAAGCTCTACGATTGCATAAATAATGAATCTCCTGAAATTACGCTTCCAACTGATGTGATTGAGAAAGCAAGATTACCTATCGAAAGAATGCTTGATATTTCGAGGAAGGAGGGCTTGATTTAAACCACATTTTTTTAAGGCGGGAATTGAATTAGGCAACCTGATGTCCCCGAAAATTGAGAAAAATTTATTTTTCAATTTCAAAAAAATAATTATTCAGTAATACCGTAAGTGATTCAAAATGCGCCATTATTTCAACTTAATCATTTTGGAGCTTTGAATCTACGACGGCATTAACCATTGTAACATCGAAATGAACTATATCGAAGTTCCTGCAGAAATGCCGTGACCCGTTAACCCGAAACCGTGATGTCCGGCACATGTCATGCATAAACTGCGCTGGTTTTGATTAATTATCCGTGAAGCCATTACCGGCTCGCCACAGCGGTCGCAGATAATGCTTTCGTACACGGGCGCATAGGCGGGAATTTGGACGATGACAGCCTCAGTAGTGAAAAGCTTATCGAAATCGAGGGCGAGCGTGGCAAAGGCTTTTTCGATGCCCGCGATTTTAAATTTCACCACCTCATCTTCGTTGCGATTGTTTTCAGCCACTACTTTTTGATAGCTTTCGCTAAAAAGGGGAGAAGCTTGCTTCATGTATTCTTTGGCATCGGCGCGCGCTGCGATGCGGTGGCCTTTGCCATCGCGGCGGGCAAGTGTAAAGGCTGTTTTGCCGATATCTTTAAAAATCAATCCATTGTTGCCAAAGCTACAACCCGTCACGTATTGTATCCCGTCGGTGATGCAGTTATTGGTTTCCACGATGGCAAGCAAATCTTCGAGGCCGTCGGAGTTGTTGCGCATCAGTTGCATGGCGCGGGTAGCCATCATCACACCCATGGCCAGTCCGGGGCAGAAGTGGCCGTGCATACGGGCAGCATCCAGCATCAGCCGGTCGGTGCGCTTGGCCCAAATGTCCGAAAAGACCTGTTTGCGCGGATTGTTTTTCCGGCTGTGAATTTCGGTCTCTGCCACTTGCTCTTCGGTGAGCGGGATGTGCATTGGTTTGATATCGAGCACCGGCGATCCATCCAGTGCATCGAGTCCTTGCACCACCAGCATGTTGTCGCGACGTTCAATCAACTTTACGAGTGTGCTTCCTATCTGCGACGGACGGCGTGGGCTGCGCGTGGCAAAAACGCCTTTGTAGTCGCCGGTATAAGTGTAGGTTTGAAGATCGTAAGAAGCAGCTTTGTCAAAATGAAAATACACCTCCAGGTAATCTGATAGCTCTATTTTAAATAATCCGTCGGTATAGGCTTCAAAAATTTCAATTTCACTTTGCGCTTCACGCATAATACCGGGATTAGTAGGATCGGCAAAATTGCTTTTTACTATTCCGATATAAGGTATTTGTAGGCTCATTTTCCAATTTTTTAAAGGTTAACGTGTTTTCGTACTGTTGCGTCAATATTTATAAAAATTCAAAAAACCAATTTACAAATGATAAATAAATTTCAAAATCCAATATTTAAATTTCATCGCGATTTTGGTCAATGAGTTTTTAAGATTGTAATTTGCGATTTATGCAACAGTCATTTGTGATTTGTTGGAGGTTGGAACAATAAATGGTTGGCTTCCATTATCTATTATCCTCACCTCTACTTCATATATTTTCCGAATATTTTCGGGTGTAAAAATTTTGTGGCTTCCCTGTGCGAAGCATCGACCC
>CAZBDF010000203.1:0-8054 GCA_964490385.1 uncultured Lentimicrobiaceae bacterium
CTGATGGAAAAATAGATATCATTATTAAAAGTAGAAATCAAAACTGCGAAATCAGGATTTATGACAATGGCGGGGGCATACCCAATGAACTCAAGGACAAGATTTTCTCACCGAACTTCACCACAAAATCAGGTGGAATGGGGCTGGGCCTTGCCATTGTAAAAAGTGTAATCGTAAATTCGGGAGGGGATATTTCCTACAAATCAATCGAGCAGGATGGCACTACTTTTATTATCAAGTTGCCTTTAGTGTATTAACGGTTTGAACAATGAAGTTTTAGGGCCCATTAAAACGCTATTCAATTTCGATGCGGACACTACAACCTCAAAGATTTCGGGTCACTTCTTGTGTCATGAATTGTAATTATTTCAATGCTAATTCACTACCTTTGCCCATCACCGTATTGATTAATGATTTAAACATGAAATTGAAAATTTTTATACTGATTTTCTCCTTCCTTTTATGTGGGCAAGTATTTTCACAGAATCAGAAGGAGGGGGGAGGTCCTGATATTTCGATTAATCCTATTCTTATTGACGAAGAACTTGAATCCGGTCAATCATCTACCCAACATCTGACAATTTTCAACAACGGAAATTCAGGGTTAATCTTTGGTATATCTGCGGTGTTAAGCTCCCAATCGGAAATTACCGTCCCTAAAAACAAATCAAATAATGTGCTGATTTTAAGGGACAATTTAGCCTGGAACCTGGATGTAAATGTCCCTTTGCTCGAAGGTCTTGGAGTTAGTATTTCCATCGCATCAAGTGAAGAAATGGCGACCCTCGATTTTTCTTCATTTAATCTTATCATATTCGAATCCCATCAACCGACAGCTTTCTACAATCGCTATCAATCAAATATAAATAGGTTTGAAGATTATTTAATAGCTGGCGGAAATATAGAGTTTCATTCTGCCACCAAGCCAGGGCAGAGGATTCCTAATTTAACCTTTCCGGCAGGGGTGCAAACTTTATCCACCACCAGCCACAATACTTACAATTATATAGATGAAACTTCCCATCCGATGTTAGTAAACATTCCCGAAACACTGTATGGAAATACTGTAAGTCATGAAGCTTTTAAAAGTGTACCATTTGGTGCCGATACCCTCACAGTAAATAAATCCGGTCAACCCACAACAATTGTTTATGATTTTGGAGAGGGAAGGGTACTCATAACTGGAATGTCCTGGGAAATTGGATACAACGCTGAATGGAATTTTGCCACCATGCTCCCCAATGCCTTTCAATACATGCTTGGGCTGTCAGGAAACCTCGGCTGGTTAAGCTGGAACCCGGTTGAAGGTACAGTAGCTCCCGATACATCTCAAACCATTGATGTAAGCTTCGATGCAAGTAATCTTTATCCCGGTGCTTACAGCGCCGATATCCTTATCAGTAACAACAATCCAGACGAGCCTTTATTGACGGTTCCTGTTAGTCTGACCGTGACAGGCCCAAACCCTCCAACTTCGCTTTCAGCTATGCTTGATGAAAGCACCGGTGAAGTCGAATTAAGCTGGGATTTTGAGTTTAAGGATGAATTTTTACGGTTTAAGGTGTATAGAAATGGAATGGTGTTGGATAGCACCACAGCAACATCATACATGGATTTGTTGCCAAGCCCGGGAGACTATTCGTATGAGCTGAACGCAGTTTATGAAGAAGGGGAATCAATGTCTGTTGGTCCAGTGGATATACATTGGGGAGGCTTGCCTGAAATATCCTTATCTCCATTGTTCATTGAAGAAGAAATCCAATCGGGAAATGTCTTGTCCAAAAACCTTATCATCAGCAATGACGGCGACAATGAACTGTCTTGGAACAGTGCCCTACAAAATGAAGAAACACGACTTGGTGGAGGAAATCAAAAATATCAAACCAGCTTGTTGACCCAGGATGAAATACAAGAAATCATACTTGGCAACGAAGCGTTTAAGCGTAACCACAACATCACTGGAAATAGCTTCGATGAGGTAATCAATGCACACAAGGGAAGTAGCCGCGATATTATCCTGGTTTGTGTTGTTGATGGTGGGAACTTTAGTGCCGAAACCTGGGACTATCTGAACATTCATTGGGCAGAATATGGTAATCAGGAATTGCTGATTGATTATTCGAGCCTGAGTGAAATCGAGATTACCCAAACTGCCTTATCGAATAGTAGTGCAAATGTGCTGATGATTGATAACAACTGGAATGCTGAAGAAGAATATGGAGCTTTGAGCCAAACAGAATGCCAGGCCATTGCCCAATATGTTGATGAAGGGGCCGGGCTTTTTATAACGGGTGGCACATTTAACGAAAGTCAATTTGCAGATTTGGAATACCAAACCCAGTATTTTGCCCCTTTGGTGGGGATTGACCCCGAAGCTGGATTTTCATGGAACTATGGCCTGTCCAGGGCAACTAATTTGATAGCACCATCGCATCCCATATTCCACAAACTTAGCAATCCTTATGGGAATTCAATTTACGGCACAAGTTGCCACCCCCAGGGTAATGATTGGTTAACTGCCATTACTGACGGCGATATTTTGGCCATTAGCGAAAACAATCAAACCGCAATAATTGGATACGAAAACCGGGTTTACCATTCTTCTGCTCCCATGCTTGTAGCCGATAGCGAAAACATTCAGTTCACTTACAATGTTTTAAGTTATTGCGCCACCGGATACGACCCCCTTGATTGGCTTGCAGTTTCTCCGCATTTCGGCACCATACTCCCCGGCACTTCCGATACCATCAATGTAAGTCTGGGAAACCCTAATCTTTACCCGAATGTTTATAGCGCGAACATCAGCATCACCAGCAACGACCCCGGTGAGGGTCTAATTAATATTCCTGTTTCACTAACTGTAACAGGGCTTGTTCCCCCAACAAACCTCACGGCCTCACTTGATATACTTACCGGCGGGGTTGATTTGGCTTGGGATTTTCAAAATATAGATGAACTCCTGTATTTTAATATTTATCGAAATGGTTCTCTTGTTGATACCAGCATTAACCCGTTCTGTACCCTCTTTTTACCCGCTGCCGGAACCTATTTCTTTGAAATTACTGCACTCTTTGCTGCAGGTGAATCGGCCTCGGCTCCTCCGGTGGAAGTAAACTGGGAGGGCAAGGCGGATATTTCCCTTGAACCTGATTTCTTTGAAGAACACCTGGGAATGGGACAGAATTCCACAAAACAACTTACCATTGCCAATAAGGGGGAGGGCAACCTTAATTGGGCAATCGACATTTTTGAACTTAACAGGGGTTTCAATCCGCTTGAAAGAGGGGCAGGTGGCCCGGATACTTTTGGGTATTCCTGGGTTGACAGCGACCAGCCAGGTGGACCAGGGTACGAGTGGTTTGATATTTCGGCTTTAGGAAACAATACCGGGCTTGTAGGCGATGAAAGTTTTGTGGAACTTTCCCTGCCCTTCGATTTTGAGTTTTACGGCGAAATTAAAAATGAGGTGAAAATCTCAACAAACGGATACCTTACTTTTGGTTCTGCAACCAACAAATATAACAACGACCCTATTCCCCTAGAAAGTGAGCCCAATGATATTATAGCTCCATTTTGGGACGATTTGATGCAAGGGGATTCGGGGGTAAATTATGCTTACTTTGATGAAGCAAACAATCGCTTTATTATCCAATATTCCAATTGGGCAAAATACAATGCCCCGGGACAGGCTAACTTTCAGGTACAATTATATCAAAATGGAAATATTTACTTTTATTACCAGGAACTGGATTGTTATTTGGACCAATCTACCATAGGTATCGAAAATGCGGATGGGAGTGATGGCTTGCTTATCGAAATAAACGGCGATTACTTGCACGAATTTATGGCAATAAAAGTTTTCTCAATACTATCGTGGATTAACGCAAGTCAATTTTCAGGTTCAGTTTCAACTGGAAAAAATGAAGTTGTTGACATCAGTTTTGATGCTGGTGAATTAGATCCTGGAGATTATTTCGCAAACTTACTTATCACTAATAACGGCCCCGAAGAGCCTTTGCTTACTATGCCCGTTTCGCTATCGGTAACTTCAGAAATCCTACCAATCAACCTGTCGGCCACCCTCAACGAAGAGACCGGTGATGTTTACCTGTATTGGGATTTTCAGTTTAGTGACGAGTTTTTATGGTTTACCATTTACAGGGATGGTGCAACGCTTGATACAAGCACAAGCCCGAATTATTTTGACCTTTTGCCGGGAGCCGGAACCTATCAATATCAGGTAAGTGCTGTAAATATTTCTGGAGAAACCATGCCTTCCAGCTTCGCTGAAGTAACCTGGGAAGGCATGGCGGATATTTCTGTTGAACCCGGATTTTTGACGGAATACCTCGGAACGGGCCAAAGCACATCACGGTTGCTTAGCATTAGCAATTCTGGTGAAGGCAAACTGGAATGGGCCCTTGATATTTTTCAAACTGAAGGAAAGGGTGGGCCAGACAATTTTGGATACACATGGATAGACAGCGATGAACCCGGCGGCCCGGAATACGAATGGATGGATATTTCATCGATTGGGACCAATACCTTGCTTACCGGCGATGATGAATATGTAACCCTCATCCTGCCCTTCGATTTTGAGTTTTACGGACAGGTAAAAAATGAGGTTCTCGTTTCGACCAACGGCTACCTGACCTTCGGATATGATGGAACAGATCATTCAAACGACCCCATTCCTTTTGATGAATATCCGAATGATATAATTGCACCCTTTTGGAGTGACCTGATTTCGGGTGAAGCAGGAGCAAACTATTCTTATTATGATGCCGCTAACAATCGTTTCATTATCCAATATTCCAATTGGCAAAAATACAATGGTATCGGCGAGGCAACTTTCCAGGTTCATTTGCATCAAAACGGAAGTATGTTTTTCTATTATGAAAATCTGGATTGCAGTTTAAACGAGGCCAGCATAGGTATCGAAAATATGGATGGCAGCGATGGGCTCGAAATCGTATATAACAACGATTACCTGCACAATCAACTGGCAGTTAAAATAGCATCAACGCCTTCATGGATTAGCCCGGGCCAATATTCGGGCATCATCAATTCGGGCGAAAGCCAGGATGTGGATATTTATTTTTATGCCACAGGTTTAAGCATTGGAAACTACTTGGCAGAAATTACTATCAGCAGCGACGACCCGGATGAGCCTTTGCTTATTATTCCGGTAAGCCTCACGGTAGGTGATGTTCAAATCGAGGAACACACCATCAATCTTATGGCAGGATGGACAGGCATTTCATCGTACCTGGAAGCTGCTTTTGTAAATATCGAAACCATAAGTGGGGATATAAGCGGGCAAGTCCAAATGATTCAAAACATGGAGGCATTTTACCAACCCGGAAACAGCAACAGTACTTTGCATAATTGGGATGTCCATTCAGGATATTTTATTAAGGTAAACGAAACTACAGATTTGGTGATTAAGGGTAATCCACTACAAAACAGGTCAATTCAAATTGTTGAAGGCTGGAACCTGATTCCTGTTTTAACTGAAGGGCCAATAGGAGTTGAAAGCCTTTTTTTATCAAACCTGGAAAAGATAGAAATCATTAAGGATGCTGTAGGAATGGAAATGTTTTGGCCCGATAAGGATATCGGTACTTTATCTGAATTGAAACCCGGAAGCGCATATTTGGTGAAAGCATCGGGTGGGTTTTTACTGACGTATTAAAAAATCTTGAAATCAAATGAAACTTTTTATAGTACATACGGCTGATGTTTTCCCTGAGGCAATTACAAATCACCGTATTTTAGAGCTGTTTGTTTTCAGGTCTTTTTTAAGCATATTCCTAATTTTTTTATTTTTCAATAGCCAGGCCGAAAGCTATTTTGTTAGCAATTCCGGAAACGATTCAAATTCGGGAATGAGTGAAAGCGAAACCTGGCGCAGTTTAGAAAAAATCAATAGTTTTTCTTTAAGTCCTGGTGATGAAATTCTTTTTAAACGTGGTGATGAATGGAGCGGAGGTATTTTGCTCAAGGTTTCGGGCACAACTGACAATCCAATTGTTTACGGAGCTTACGGTGTTGGGGATAAACCAGTAATCCATGGCGACATTAAGGTTATTGGATGGGCCCGGCATGAAGGGAATATTTTTAAGGCCACCTTCAGTAACCCGGTTAATCAACTATTTTTTAATGGCGAAACAATGCAGATTGCCCGTTTCCCAGACGATACTTACCTTTCTATGGGCAGCATTGCAAGCAACACAACTTTTTCATGTGATGATTTGATGGGAAACGATTGGAAAGGGGCAACAGCAATAATGCGCCTGGTACCATGGTCCTTCGAAGCCCGGAAAATTACCGCATCATCAGGGAATTCCGTTACCATCGAAAGTATGCCTTCGTATGCTTATACGATGGAATCGGGCGACCCGTTTTTCGTAATAAATAGTTTGGCAATCCTTGATGACCCGGAGCAGTGGGTTTACGAAGAATCATCAAACACCCTGTATTTTTGGCCTCCCGGAAGTGTGTTGCCCGGTGATGAAAGTGTTAGGGTTTCGGTGGATGAATGTGGATTTTATGGAACTGATATTTCTAATATTGTAATTCAGGATTTTTGCATAAAAGGTTTTCAAAAAGATGCGGTCCTGCTTTCGGGTCTATGCAATAACATTAGCATCATTAGAAACGATATCATCAATAATTATGAATGCGGGGTTCATGCTTATGACGATGAATCAAGCCATGATTTGGTGATTACAAATAACCTCATCTCAGGTGCTAACCGCGATGGTATCCGGCTGAAAGGCATCAACTGTACCATCACCAATAATACTTTAGAGAATATTTCATTGATGGCAAACATTGGCCTGAATGCCTTTATTGATCCCTACAATACCGCATGTGCAATAAATGCCTACCCCGTTCATGAATCGGAACTTAGCGGAAATATACTCGATAATATCGGATACATCGGCATTATGTTTTACGGGAATAACAACATTCTGGAATATAACCGCATCAACCAAACTTGTTTGACTTTGCAGGATGGAGGGGGTATATACAGCCACCTTGACGCAACAGGTTCCATAATTAGAAAAAATATAATCTCCAACTCTGGCCCCATCGGTGATATGGGTTGTTTTGGAATTTATATGGATGCCACATCAATGGGTGTGAATATCGAAAGCAATACGGTTTTCGGATGTAGTGGAAGTGGCATATTTATAAGCAATTGCAAAAATATGATGGTGACAGGAAATACTTTGTTCGACAACCAAGGCAGCGAAATGATTGCCTCAAATCACGTCGAAGAAATTCTCATGTTCAATAATGTAGTTACCGGAAATGTGTTTTTTGCGAAAACTGCAAATGAATCTCAAAATAGTATGAAGCTAAGAGGCATGGAAGGGTTTGAACATGGAGTAAGCACCAGCAATAATGTACATGGATGCCCCGAAGAAAATTCCATTTATTATATCCTGCCTCCCTTTTATTGGGGCTACATGACCCTTGAGGAGTACCAGCAGGTGAGCGGTTTTGGACAAGGCTCAACACGGGCGGTTGTTTCCGATTATGCAAATGCGGAGTTGTTTTATAATGATACGGAAGTCGAAAAAACCTACAACCTCGGTGGGGATAATTATCGGGATTTAAATGGTGATATTGTATCAACCCTGGTTTTGCAAGCGTTTACTTCGCAAATTTTGGTGGCGGATTAGGCTGAATATTATTGAAGGTCAGAAATTTCTGTCCATCAAATCACTTATTTTGATTTCAGATTGATGATTGACGATATGAGGTTTTTGATTTGATAGCATCGATTTACATCTTAAATCAAAAATCGTTAATCATCAATCACAAATAAACTCCTTTCAAAAAAAGGAACTATTTTATTGATAAGACACTCTTCCTCGAATACATTCATCCTTGAAAATTTGATAATCTGCGATTCGGATTGTTTTTAGATTTCTCTATTTTCCCCAAAGTTTCCTCGGAAAGCTCTTCTTTATCGGCTTGACATAGTTTCAATAACCCTGTTTTTTTCATGGCTTCAAAAACTCTTATTGAAAAAACCACAC
>CAZBDF010000204.1:0-8030 GCA_964490385.1 uncultured Lentimicrobiaceae bacterium
ACAATTTCTCCTGCACCAACACCAATTTCATATACATCAACTGTAGGAGCATCGGTTGAACCATGGTGTACCAGTACATCAGTCATGTCCATCATCGAAGCCATTTCACGGCCCATAGGATACACTGCAATGTCGAAAGGCTGGCTGGGCTCATATCCTGTAGCGCTCACAATACCATCAGCAACAAGAATGTAAGTTTCACCGTCGGCTAAAGTATAGTTCATCGACCAGATTGGGTTTTCAGGACTTGTGCTTTCAGGTCCTTGTATAGCAATTGTGAATTCTTCGCCTGCTGGAGCATCAACGAATGGGGATGCATTGCGGAAGGTGAAATTATCGAGGAGCAAAATGTCATTCAACCAAACATCAACTACTTCTGCAGCAGCATCAGCTGAATTGTGGATTACCTGCACACGGGCCATATCCCTATCATTTATAGATCTGGTTGTAGGTAAATCAATAAGTTCACCACCTGAAGGAAGTGCAACATACAACCCAAAAGCTTCACCATTACGATTGTTAGCCGGGTTAAGGAATCCAGAAGCGATAATTGCAAGAGCCTGTCCTTCGAGTTGAAGGGACTTAAGCGGTGCAGTATATTCTGCAACTACATCTGTTCCTGACTCATCACGAATTTGCAATACATAGTCTTCTGTTGGAAGTGATAAGTAACCCGCAAATTCTCCCCACATCAAATCGTCAATTATAGTACCTGCGCCAACACCTGTTTCTACAACATCAACAGTTGGAGCATCGGTAGAACCGTGGAACACGATTACATCTGTATTATTTGGATCAGTGCCGGTTTCTCTGGCCTGGCCCGTTGCATAAATATTAAAGGGCATGAAAGGTGTGTAACCAATGTCTGCCAGTAAACCACTTGCTACTACAATATATTTTTCATTGCTTTCAAAACTCACCTGCTGTTTCCATGTTGCCATGATTTGATTGTCATCTGTCTTGGCAATAATTTCAAGATCGAGGTTAACATCTGCCGGTACATCAATAAATGGTGTAGCTGTGCGGAAAGCAAATTTTTCAATAAGTGTCTCACCGTTTACTTTTACTTCAACGTTTTTGGCTTTCAAGTCGGCTGAATTGTGAATGATTTGAACTCTTGCAGTTTGGGCGTCCAACATTTGCAACCCACTAAAAACAAATACTGCTAAAATTAATAAGGTGTTTCTCAAAGTTTTCATAATTGTAAAATTTAAATTGTGATTTGTTATTTGATTGTTTGACTGAATAAACGCAAGGGTTTATTAATTGTTCATTCATTATTGTAAAAACTTAAACAATAGTGAAACTATTTTCAGCGAGAATGGATCAATCCAATCACATACAATACGTATCATATTGATAAAAAGGGTTTTAAAAATTCTTACTGCTACAATTAAACAAAAGAAAAAAAATGAAAATAAATTGAATATTTTTTAGTGATATGATTATTTCCAGCAAACAATGCTTCCTAAAAATCTATCAGGAAAGTAAACTAAAGAAAACAAAAAGCTGGAAAATTGAAACTATGGTTAGCATTTTTCGAACTCTGGTAACTAAATCATAAATGGGAAGTTTGTAGGACTAGATATGGATGAATGGCAGCATTAAAGGAAATGCAGGCATTGGGGCAAAAAAAATGCCCGACAAGCGGGCATTTGATATTAAATATCGTTACTATTAATCTTGATCGTCAAGGGAGTTCATTAGTTTTTTACGACTAAAGAAAATCCTGCTTTTAATTGTCCCAATAGACAGATCAAGGTGTTCAGCGATTTCCTTGTACTTGTATCCTTCATGGTGCATTTTAAAAGGAATACGGTGTTCATCCGCCAGGGCATCCACAATATTTGAAACCTCTTTATGTGAAATAACTGAAACAGGTGAAGCCTCTTTTGAGGATTTATTGGAATTAAGATAATATAGGTCTGCCGTGGAATCGACAACCATACTCACCTTACTATTTCTTCTGTAGTTGTTAATAAAGGTGTTCTTCATTATGGTGTAGGTCCATGCTTTGAGATTGGTGTTGGCCTCGAACTTATCCCTATAAGTTAAAGCTTTCAAATACGTCTCCTGAACAAGATCGTTAGCTTCTTCGTCGTTCTGGGTTAATGTAGTAGCAAAATATTTGAGATTATCCTGAAGACTTGTCAGTTGAGTATTAAATTCCATATTTGCCATAACTGTAAGTTTTAAAGTTATTGTTTATGTATTAGACTGCAATATTAAACAAAATCTTAATTGTTAAACAAAAGAAAATGTTAAAAAAACGTTAACTTTTCATTTTAATTTTTTACCAACCTGTTTATTAGAATCTTATAAGATTCATTCTTCATTTTAATGTTTATCAATAATTTCTATATGCTAAACATTTATTATTTTCTGTTAAAGTAATCACTTATTGCATTGATTAATTATGCGGTAATGTTAAACATTATTATTTGATATCATTCTAAATAGAGTAGGTAATTTTTGTATTTTTAAATTAATTAACATTTCGGTATTCAATGACGAATTATCAACCTACCTCGAAGCTATTGCTAACAGCAGACTACAAGCATATATGAGATAGCTCAAAACAAAAAAGCCGGAGATTTCTCTCCGGCTTCAAGTTTCACTTTGCTTGGTTGCAATAATTCAGAAACTACAGCTTCTCTTTAATTTGATTGAAAGATTCAACCAACTGTACTCTTTTTGGAGTTTTGCATTCATTAAGCTTGAACTGAAGACCACTCACAAAAATATCCTGACGTTTAAAGGTAAGCGCCAATTTCTGAATATAGGATTCTATATCGCCCTTAGCTACCGGAGAAGTGAAAATTGTAAGCAAGGCATCTGGATTTTGGGATTTTACGATGGCCTTTAAGTCATCGAAAGGCAGCATCTGTCCAAGATAAATTACCTGGTGCCCTAGCTTCTGCAGCATATAGGAGTAGAAAAGCAACCCAATTTCGTGCAACTCATCCTCGGGAAGAAACAGTACAAAAGATTTTTGCCCTGGCATATTAGTCGGCATTACTAATCCATCAATGGCGACAATCATTTTTTGCCTGACAAGGTTAGAAATAAAATGCTCCTGCCCTGGATTGATGGTGCCAATTTGCCATAGAATACCAATTTTTTCGAAAAATGGAAACAGTATTTTTAAAAAAGTATCTTCAAATCCATGATTAATAATCGACGTGGTGAGGATTTTCTCAAACATATTCTCGTCTAGTTCAATCATCGCAATCACGAGGCTTTCTATCTGGCTGGCTGTATCATTTAGTTTGGAAGTAACCGAAATAATCTTTTCGTTCAATTCTTCATTTTCCAACTTGGCAATTTTCGAAATCTTTAAGCCGTGCCGGTTAAGGATTGCTACATTCAATAGCTTTTTTAAATTCTGATCGCTATAGTAACGAATGTTTGTGTTTGTGCGTTTCGGAATAACCAAACCATACCTTTTCTCCCAAATCCGCAGCGTGTGAGCTTTGATACCGGTAAGCTGCTCTAAATCTTTAATGGAATATCTTGCTTCTGTCATTTATGTATTGTTTTCAAAATTGATTAATACGATATTAACAAAAGTACTACAATAATGTTTAATGTTCAGTGTACAAATAATGAACGTTTTTAACAAAAAACGAAGGTTTGTTTAACAAAAAATTACGGAAGGACTATTTTTTGGGGCCTAATTGTTTTTGAACCTTCAACAGTTGAGTGATTTCAAAAACTGTAAAAATCAGATAAATAATAAAGAAACTGATGACGAAAGGCACTGCATCAGTTTTATTGAGGAAAGAATAAACACCAATAATAACAAGAAAGCCAAGCAGTTTAAATCCGGTGGCCATAAGAAAAACATTAACAAATTTACTCACCCTGCTAGCGCTTGCCTTAAGCTGATAATAAAATATGATTAAAGTAAGCACAAGAAAAAAAATGATGATTGCCGGTGTTGCAGGTGAGAGTGTGCCGGCTGGCGAATAAAACATAGTTACAACATAAATTGCTGATAGGATCATCGTAATGATGAGTGCCTTGTTGGAAAAACTCCTGAAGTATTTTTTTAATTGATCACTTAACATCATACTATTAAATAAAATCCTTGATGGCATAATAAATAGCTGTTCCAACAGACAAGATCGATAAAAGGATTAAAAATACGGGAAAGCTGTTCCCGAGCCATGTATCCAAATAATATCCCCCAAACACCCCGGCACCAATAATTACAAGCATTTGAATGCCAAGGCTGGTATATTTGACATAGTTATTTAATTGCTTTTTCTTTTTGTTGGGTTCGTTCATTAGTCAAAACCGGCTTTTGCTCAGGCCTTGGAATTTCATTCATATTGCAAGTGCCGGTGAACTTTGCACCGGGTTCGATTGCCAATTTACTGGTAAAAATATCACCTTGCAACCTGGCACTTGATTTTAAACTTAATAATTCATGTACAATAATCTTAGCAATTATTTCACCTGAAACATCTGCATTCTGACAAGTGATTTCTCCTTCGATTTTACCTGAAGCGCCAACCACGACTTTGCCCTTGGATTTAATAGCGCCTTTGAGGTTTCCATCAATCCTGAAGTCACCATTAGAAATGATATCGCCTAAAATAGAAGTTCCAGCCCCCAAAAAATTAATTGTAGAAGAGTTATCAATACCGTTATTTTTTGCCATTTTAAAAATTGTATTAAGCATTTGATTGAGCGAATGCGAAAATAATAATTTTAGTTGAGTTGTATGTTATAACAAGGCCAAAAGTACAATGCTTGATAGGATTTCTATTCTTCATCATCGGAAAGATAAGTACGCTCAAAAAATGATTTGTACGTATCTATATCTTTCTCTCTGTAAAAAACAGGGTAATTGTCAACTGTAATCACCATCATTTCATACTCGGAATCTTCGATTTGACCTATTATATATGGATTCTGCTCTACCGACCCGTAGTAAGTCATAACCTTTTCAGCATTTTCAAAATTACCAACAGTCACCATTTGCATTTCGTTTTGGAAGATGATGCTGTTAATTTTTAACTGGTTGGTACGGAAATACTTTGAATTAAAATCGGAGAGCCTGATTTTAAGCGCGTTGATATTTGTCTTGGTTCCATCAACCAAAAGCAGGAAAAAATGTACCCCATCGGGATCAGCTAAATAGGGCGAATCTATCACCTCCTCAATAACTGCAGTGTCTTCGCCTGGCTGTGCAACCGGTTTTTCGTTTAACACCATATTCCCTTCTTCATCAGGAGACAACCTCGACAGAATATCCCTGGCAAGCGGCTCGACCTCACTACCCGGATAGGTATCAATTAAATATTGCATCGAAACAGCAAGCGAATCAAGATTTTGAACCTTTCCTATGGCGAGTGCTTTAAGAAATTCAAATTTTGAAATCAGGATACTCTCAGGATATTTTGTTACCGCTTCATTGTAATTATTTATTACCAGGTAATACTGGTTACTCAAATAAGCACTATAAGTGTTTTGATAGAAGTTCTTCGCGGCATTGCGCTGTGCCTCCAGCACAAGGTTATAATTTGGATCGACAATAAGTTTTGCATAATCGCTATCAGGGAACTCCTGTACTATCAAATCCCGGTAATAGTCGGACTTTGGCTGGTCGGGGACGAGTTCATAATTTTTATACAGCTGATAATAAACTTGTAAACCATGATCTGTGGCCGGAAACCTTTCAAGAAGAATTTCAAAAGTCTCGATAGATTTTTGATTGTCCTTCAAACCATCCAGGTAAATAAAACCCATATCGTATAAGGATTCTTCGATTAAGCTGTCGGATATAACGATTTTTTCTTCCGTTAGTGGAAGGTCCTGAAGGTAATACTCACGCTTCTTCGGATCAGTTTCTGGAGCTATGGCAAGGCTGTCGGCAACCAACGAATCTGAGGCTGCTAACTCATCACCTTCTTCATCACCAAAATCGGCAACCAATTGCTTGCTGCTTAATCGCCAAAGATCTTCAAGTTTCCGGCGTCCCCATTTTTTCTGAAATTCGCTAAAACCAAAACTCACCGCGGTTGGATTAGAAAAGTACCAACCACCAGATTGCTGCATACTCCTGTTTTCCTGGCGGCTGTTTTGCTCAAGCACCGATAGTGTACGCTGCCTTTCAATTTCAGCGAGCCGCTCCTTTTCTTCCTCCTCGGCTACTTTTTTTATAAGTGCATCCAGAATCGCATTTCTTTCCTTTTCGGGCATTTGGGCCATCTGCTGCAAACTATCTTGTTCAAAAACAACAGAGAGGTTGGTGATCAATCCTGTGAGTACCTCGGTTTTTTCTTTTAATTCCTCATAGTTTGGGAAATCCTGGGGCAGCACCTGCATGGCTGTATCATAATAGGCCTGGGCAAGCGTATAGTTAGGTGTTTCAAAATGTATATCCGCCAAACGCAATGATGAAATAGATTTTTGATAGTCATTCCCTACACTTGTGGCAACGGATAATGACAAATACTCAACTCCTTTTGCAAGCTGATTGTCTTTAAGAAAAATCTCGGCCAGTGCATAATAAATCTGATCGCGGTATTCTTCGTTTTTTGCATCCTTTAGCATTTTATTCAGCTTTTTCACAATCATGCTTCGATTGCTCGACTTTGCATCGTAAGTTTTTGCTAAATTTATTTTTGCATTAAAGGACATATCGTAGCTAGGATTCTTCTTTATGATGGTTTCGTACAACTCTGCTGCAGCCTCCATTTCGCCTAACTCATAATAAATCTGTGCCAGAACAAACCGTAACCTGTTCATTACTTGTTTCTTTCGGTTAACCTCAAGGGCACGGTCAAGATATTCTATAGAAGATTCATATTCCTGTTGAAGCACATAAAAATTAGCATAAACCTGGGTAAAATCTTTTTCCAAATAGCTTGGTGCCTGGCCTTTTTTTAAGCTGCTGTTCAGGTTATCAAGCAGAGACTCTGACTTTTCAAATTCTCCGGTTTGGTTATATGTTCGCGCCAGCCATAGTTCGGCCTCATAACGGACATCGTCCTTGGCAAACCTGTTGGTAATAAATTCAAATGTCCTTCTTGCGCTCGAAAATTCCTTTTTATAGAAGTACGATTTCCCTATCAGGAGGTAACTGTCGTCGATCCACTTTACATATTCCTTTCGCCCAAAGTACATCGAGTGCTTTTGAATCACCTTGGATGCCTTTTCGATGGCACGGTCCATATTAGGGAAAATGGCTTGCGCATCCTGACTGGTACCATATTTATAGACAGGTATGACCAGCGTGAAATTATCCTTTACATTTTTTTCCAGATCACGGACACCCTGCTTAAAGCTTTCATTCCCATTCCAGTAGGCATTGTAGTGAGCTGTAAGGTTGTGGAAGGTGCGCCGAACGAAGGTGTTTTTTTTGGTAGAACAGGCTGGCGTAATCAGCAGGTAAACACCAAGGATAGCAAACAATGCAATCGTTAAAATTGTAAACGACTTAAAATTACCGTATTTAAGTTTATCTAATGAGTTCAAAGTATTTACTAACCTATAATTGAATAAATTAAGCCTTTTTCGGCCATTTGAATAACTAACTAAAAAAAGGCAAAATTATTTTATTTTGGGTTCAACCAGCCGAATATTCTTTTATTTAATGATCATGGTGGGGCAATTTCCCGGAAAGTAGATAATGGTAATACCATAATATTAGGAGTGAAATTATGTTGATATTTGCAAAAGTTTTCAAATAATAAGAATGGATCGCAAAAAGAAATTGACACCGGAACGCAAGGAGTTTGTCCAAAAACTAAGAAGACGATACAAACTGGTTGTGATGGATGAAACTTCCTTTGAAGAAAAAATACGCTTTCGGGTTAGCAGGTGGGGGATCTTTGTGGTAACAGGATCCTTTATTATTGTGCTTGTCACTATTACAGCTTACATAATAGCATTTACCTCATTGCGCGAATACATTCCGGGTTACACCGACACTTCCCTGCCAAAACAAATTTACGAACTGCAGCGCAAAACCGATTCGCTGGAAAGGGAGTTTGAGAGAAAAGACTTGTATATTTTTA
>CAZBDF010000205.1:0-8017 GCA_964490385.1 uncultured Lentimicrobiaceae bacterium
CCATTATTCCAAAAATACGATGAAAAACCAGTGCCGGCATCCAGCACAACATTTTGCCCGTAACAAAAAGAAGTGTCGTTTCCCAGCCAAATGTCGAAAGGCTGACTAAACTCAACACTAATAGAATCACTGCCAAAGCCACATTCGTTGGAAACCTCAACCCAATATTCACCTGCTTGATTAACAATGAAAGTTTGTCCACCCGAACTATCCTGCCAAAGATAATTTTCGTAGCCATCACCCGCATCAAGTTGAAGATATTCGTTGAAACAAACAAGTGTATCATTTCCGAGGGAAACATCCGGGCCAGGAAGAAAGGTGAGGCTTATAGTATCATATCCCACACATCCAAATTCATCGCCCACTTCCACCCAGTAATTTCCAGTGGTATTTGCACTGAAGCAAGAATCTGTTGAGCCATCCTGCCAAAGGTAATCCTGATATTCATCTCCAACGCAAAGCACGATTGTATCACCGGTGCAGAGGGTGCTATCCTTGCCCAGCCAAATGTCCGGACCCATCGTAATCACTACATCAATCGAATCGCGGTTAACGCATCCAAATTCATTTTCAACTTCTAACCAGTAGAGGCCGCTTTGATTAACAGTAAAAGTTGGTTCTATGGATCCATCCTGCCAAAGGTATGATAGGAAATCCCCAATCGGTTCCAGGACAAGTGCTTCACCACTGCAAATCGTTGTGTCATTACCAATACTAATATCAGGAAGTGGATAGATAATAACTTCATTGGTGATGCTTGTGGGCTCCTCGGAAGTAAAGATGGTAAGGTTTACTATATAATTTTCAGGTGCTGAAAAAACGTGTGTGGGATTAAATAAGGTGGAGGTGTTTTGCATACCTGAGCCTGGGTCATCAAAATCCCATAAAACAGAATCTATATTAGCTGTGTTTGAAATGTTAAAAGTGGTGATGTCACCAAAGCAGATGTTTAAATAAATGAAGTCGATGACGGTTGTTCCGACCACAGTATTTGGAAGACCAAATCGGCTAACACCAGTGTTTAAGGATACAGCATTGCTTACAAAATCGCAATCTGGTGCAGGGCCATTAGGATTATTAATAGCACCCAAGTGATTTATATAGTTTAGCGCCACATATATTTTCCCATTTGGCCCTAACTGCAGGGCCATCATATTGTTACTGTTTGATACTTCAATTTCTGTCATTGATGCAAGGAAACCAGAAGATTCACAGTCAAACTGATATAGCTTACTTGGTGTGGAGGAGGGTGAAAAAGAAATTGAAGTTCCATATAATTTAGTTCCATCCGGCGAAAATTCAATGCCATAGGGCCGATAAATATTAGGTGCAGTTCTTGGGTTTGATATTTCTCCGCTTATATTGTTAAAATCAAATAATTCAAACTTCCCATCTGATGTATTTGAATGGATAGCCAAAGCAATTTTAGAGCCATCCAATGCTGCTTTCATATAACCATGTGTTGAGCCCCAGTTTGAAATATGGTTTGAGCCAACTGAATAAGCAGTTGCCCCTGAGATGTTACCGGTATTGTAATCAATCAAATAGGTGTAGAATTTATTGGTTGCGGCCTGGTGGGCAATTACCCATATTGACTTATTATTGCTATGAATTATCGCGGTAATCTTTTCGGTAACATTCATTGAATAGCCATTTTCGTTGAACAATTGAGTATTTTTCGTGGCCATTACAATATCACCCATTCCATTGTTTAAATTCATATCCACCTCAGAATACCTGAGACCATTTTCGCCATTTTCGCCAACAGTGAATACATAATACAAGTGCTCGTTAGCTGGATTTGTAACAATAATACTTGATTGGGTTGCCGACCAATCACCTAAAAGTTCCGTGCCATTTGGCATGGAATTGTGGCTGGCATCGTAAACTGTTACCCCATCTGTATAAAATAATACAGCTCCGTTAATAGCACAAACTGTAGCACAGCCTTCAACTGTAGATAAAGCCCCATTGGTAAGTGCTATCGGATCCCCGTTACTAAAATCCAGCCCTGCATAATCTCCAAAATACCAAACATTGGCTTCATTTTGGGCAAGTAAGGCATCGCCAGCGAAAATCAATAGCAATATGAAGACTAATTGTTTCATCCTAACTATCTCAACAAGGTTATTGTTCCTTTGCTGGTTGTAATTTGCCCATCAAGGCACCTACCTGTAAGGATGAAATTGTAGGCATCAACAGCCTGGGGCTGGCCTTTAAAAGTCCCGTCCCAACCTATGGAGCTGTTATTGGTTTGAAACACCAGTTCGCCCCATCGGCTAAATATCATCAATTCGAATTCCAGGTAATTATCGCCCCTCACATACAGGATGTCATTTTGCCCATCACCATTGGGCGAAAAAGCTGTGGGCACAGCCAATATGCAAGGCGGATATTCATCAATAAAAATGGTATCGAAGGCTGAGCAGCCATCCTTACTAACATCCACCCAGTAGGTTTGATTGCTTCCGGCAAAAATGCTTTGCGTGGTATCGCCCGTTGACCAAAAATAACTTGCACCCGGATTTTGGGCATCCAGCACTACCTGTTCACCGGCATTGATGATGGTATCGTTACCAAGATTTACAATGGGGGAAGGGAGGACATCCAGCAGCAATTCATCATAGGCCTCGCATCCGAATTCGTTGGTAACTGTCAATCCATAAATTCCATTACTTGTTGCTATTGTCCAGGGCTTGGTCGAGCCATCCTGCCACAGGAAGCTAACATCGTTGGAGTGCTGGTAGGGGAAAAGTGTATCCAAAATACACATCTCAGCATCGGGCCCAACATCAACAAAGGGTGATGGCAGGTGATCGATATCGATGGAATCGGTGTATGAACATCCAACTGCATAGCTCACGGTTACCCAGGCCATAGTGTCATTTTCCTTTACAAGGTAATCAGGGCCCGTGCTGCCATCATGCCAAAGGAAAGTACTGTTGGCATCGGGATTGAAGTTTTGTGTCCCTATCATCGAAAAATCAGCCGAACAGACCGTGGTATCAGGTGCAAAGCCATAAATGTACCCTGGTGCATTGTTGAAAATCCATCCATCGTTATTCGAAATATCAGTGCTGAAATTCCCTGCATAAACAGAGGTGCTACCTGTTGCCTGGATATCCCTGATCTCAATAAAATCGCCACTCACCACCACTGCTGGCGGGATTGAAATATAGGCCTGTTGCCCTTCCACTTGCGAGCGCAATGTTATCGGGAAACAATTGTTTCCCCTGATAAAGAAATTCTCACTAATATGCTGGGTGATGCCTTCTTCAAGTTCATAAAGGTTTCCGGGGGTAAGCTTCAGCGATTTAAAATTGTTGGTACTGTTGATGGTCCCATTGCCCATTAAAATAGTATTCCCTAAATTGTTTTGTCCTGAAATGGTAGCCTTTTTGCCGATGATCAGCGATTTGGTAATGTGATTTGTTCCTTCTATTTCACCTACTCCATGAATGATAGTAGTGTCGATGGTGTTGTTGCCAATAATGGTCCCGTTGTTATCGAAAAGGATGGTACTAACAACATGACTTCCACCCATCATGAGGCCATATGCGCCATGTATGTGGGCATAGTTAATGGTATCTGAATCATAAATACCTCCTGAGCCATCAAAAACCAGGCTGTCGATAATGCAGTTTCCATGCACACTGCCATCGTTGTCAAAAAAGATGTTGCTGTATTCTGTCCTGGTACTGAGGCTATAAATTCTGGAAGTGGCAGCATCGACAAATACATTGTTGTAGGTAATGTTGCCTGCCCCCTCGGTACGGATCACCCCGTTACTGGTTGTAGTCCTGATTTCTGAACCTTCCCCATAAAATTCGAGGTTAACAATATTGAGGTGCCATGCATTGTTGTTTGCCCCGGTAACAATAACGGTGGCATTTGATATGTCGAGCAAGCGGGGATTGATATAGGGTGACAAGAAAGCACGGCACTTTAATTCATTTTCATTCAGGTCGAGGGAGCCATGTTTAAAGTCGAGGGTCCGGTAGCTGTGGAAGTTATCAATCAATGTCCACTCTCCGCCAATTCCCTGGAAAGTTACATCGTTATGAATAGAAACCCCATGTGATTCGATTATATGGTCAGGCTCAGTAGTTTCAAAAAATACCGGCCCTGAAAAGGAATAGTTCATCAAGGGGTTAAACTTTAAAGAACCATAAATTCGCAGGTTATTGGTGTCGGCACCGGCAAGTGTTGCATTTTCAATAGCCCCCGTCCAGTCCATGTTGTGGCAAGTTGCATTTCCAAGATCGATGGCACAGGACTGGCCAATGGTATCAAATGAATTTTCATCAAAATAAACATTGTCGATTGGGGTGGGGATGCAATAGCCCCCGTCGCCACCCGAAGTTCCCGACCAGTGCAAAGAGTCGCTCCACACGCCGGTTCCATTCACCCAATACAGTTCTTTGGGGCTGCTTATCAGGATTTCCCAGTCGCTATTGTTTCCCAGATCAACCGAGTTGTAAGCGGTGAATGGAAGTTCGCTCCCTGTTGCTTTAATATCCCGTAAGGAAAGATAATCGCCTTCAACCGGACCATTTATTTTATGCAGGGTTGCCTGGTAAGTATTTTCGTCAGATTGCATAATAATTGGTCCTGTACACGCACCCTCAAGATTCAGATTATCGATGATAATTTGTGTCTTTCCGTTCTCAAAATAATAGGTTTTCGTTTTGGTAAGGGTGAGGTCGTTAAAGGTATTTTCGCCATTAATATTTCCATCACCCTTCAATGTTGCAGTCCTGAACGTATTTAACCCTTCCATCTGGGTCCGGTTGTAAACAATGGTGGTATCGATGTAGTTGGTATCGGCAATGTAGGCATTGCGATAAAACAGTGCTGTATCGATGATATTGTTGCCAATCACGGTACCATCCTTATAAAAATATGCTATTTCAATCACATGTTTGCCACCTTTGACCAAGGCACCGGTTTCGTGGAAAATGGCTGTTTTAATGGTGTCGTTGTCATGTACTTCGCCATTTGTTTTATGGAATGTTACTGTATCAATGTTGCAGTTTCCACGGACCTCCCCACTGTTTTCAAAAAATGTAACGAGGTTGTAGGTGCAATGGGCAAAAAGATTGACCAGCATTGAAGATATTTCATAAAACTCAACATTGTTGTAAACCGGGTAGGGCTTGTGCAAGGCATCAAAAGTCCTGATTTTTGCATGCTTTCCATATGCAATTAATAAGGATGAATCAGCTTTTATTGTCAGGCTGTCGGCACTCATATCCCAAACATATTCGTCGCTGTCGTAGAGTTTTACGGTTGAAGTACCGAGGTTGAGGTAGCGGGTGGTCGTGTCCGTTGAGCTAAATTCCTGGCAGGAAACTTCGTTGCCCAGGGTGTGGATCCCACCGATTTGGAAATAGATATTGTTGGTCACAAAAAAATCATCTTCCATTGCCCAGTAGCCGCCGCGCCCAACAAACCATGCATTGGCATTAATTTTTTTATGATCCATACGGATGATTTGTCCTGTATCGATGGCTTCAAAAAAGATATCCCCGTAAAATTTGTTGTCCATGGAAATCTTAAAGTACAATGAGCCATATATCCTGAGGTTAAGCGTGTCCATACCTGTCAGTTTCGGGGCAAAATTGCTGACACCTTCCCAGTTCATATCGTGGCACACTGCATTTTCTATATCAATAATTACATTCTGGTCGCTGCCGGAAAATGAATTATCATCAAAAATTGCATTGTCAATTTCAGTTGGTGGACAATACCCTCCGGGCCCACCTGAAACATTATCCCAATGCTGGTCATCACTCCAGTAACCATGTCCATTAACCCAGTATAAATCTAATGGTGGAGAGGTGTCAATATCCCAATTTGTGTTGTTGCCCAAATCCACAGAATGTGCGGCAACAAAAGGTACATCCCCCTCAGCTTTTAAATCCCTTAACGAAAGATATTCGCTCACAAAAGGGCCGTTGTTTTTAATAATGGTCGCCTGAACGCCATTTGTATCAGTCAGCATTCGGATGGGCTGATAGCAGGTTCCTGTGGCATTAAATTCATTGTTTATGGTTGTCACCGAATTAATTCCGAAGGTATAGGTTTTGCCTTCAGTAAAGTTTAAAGTATCAAATTTGTTTGTCCCCTTAATAAAACCTTCTTCTTTCAGTTTGGCCCAGTGGATATAATTATTGTTGAATATCCATGCCTGCTTATTTACTGTAACGTAATTAATCTGGTTCCCCCCGGCAATGACCGCCATGTTCTTCAGGAAAACGGTGTCCATCACGTTATTTCCATAAATGCCGGCATATCCATCTATGTAAACTTCGTCAATTATATTATCCTCCTCAATGCTGCAAGAAAAATCACAGTCGAAGTATTTTATCACGCTGGCACCTTCCACATGGCCGGCATTTACAATTTTCACGTAATTGATGGAATCGTTTCCAATGATTTCCCCGTTGCCATTAAACAAAAGTGAATCGATGGTGCAGTCGCCACTAACATTTCCATGATTGAAGGTTACATCATCATAAACTGTGTAAACATTGTTGCTTGCCAGTCCCCCCGCTTGCCCGATAAAATCGACGTCATTATAAATAAACCTGCCTCCATCCGTTGTTGCCAAAGATGAGCCTACCAGAAAATGGGTTTCATCAGCATCAAGCAAAAGGTTGCTTCCATTAATGGCCCAGGACAGCACAGTAATAGTTGATGTTCCCAATAAAATCTCCCTTGCTTCGGTATTGGTCGAAACAAATGAATTACACTCAAAATCGAAATTGTTGGTATTAAAAGTACCTCTGATAAGCTCTACTTTATAACCTGATGCAAATTCATCAGCCAATGACCAGCCCCCACCATTTCCATGTAAAATAATGTCGCAACTAAGAACCGTGCCATCGCTGGTGATGGTTTGCCCGGGGCTGGTTGCTTCAAAAAAGATGGTCCCGTCATAATTTAGCATCATGCCCTGATCGAAACGAAGCGGGCCGTAAATACGTAAACTGGTTGTATCGACACCGGCAAGCACCGGGGTGTTTGCAACACCCTGCCAGTCCATACCGAGGCATACAGCATTCTTCTGATTGATAAAAACAGAGTCGTTTGCATTTTGAAATGAGTTGGCATCAAAATATACATTGTCGTCAGCAGTTGGAGCCTGGATGTGTAAAACTGATCCTCCACTGCTGGTAGCCCAATGGTTGATATCGCTCCAGTTGCCCTGGCCACCAACCCAGTAGTATTCGTCAGCCTTGAGTTGGGAGGGATGGAACAGGATGCCAAGAAAGATTATAGTGTAGATGAAGGATTTTCGGAGAAGGGGAAAAAGGTTTATAGGGTTTATAGGGGGAATAGGGTTTATAGGGGGAATAGGGTGTATTGGTTTTATAGGGAGGATAGGGTGTATAGTGGGAATAGGGTGTATAGTGGGAATAGTGGGAATAGTGGGAATAGGGGAAATAGAGTGTTTGGAGGGAAGGCAAGGAATAGGAAATAGGGTTTTGAGTGGGAATAAAAGGTTCAAAGTCATCCCTACAAATTGGAATATGCAACTTGAAACTTGCAACCATGCCTTCACTGCGTTTCGGCATGCAGGCCTGCAACCTGTAACTTGCAACCTGGAACACTTCGATAATATGTCTTTCATCTTAAAATTCATTACACCCTAATCGGTTTGGTTTTGTTGAGAAAGTTTTTACGATTGAAATTTCCATGCCCCCCCGGTAATTCGAAGCAATATGAAGTTTAGAAACATTGATATCATAGCTGAATTCAACAATAAAATCTTTATAAATTATCCCGATGTGCGGGATAATATCCCTTTCCACACGGTACCATAATCCGGTAATCAGTTTTAAATCTTCTTTGATAAGCAGGAGATTTGAGCCGATGATGACTTCATTAACATCCACCTGGTTCGAGAAATAGATGCCGGGATTTAGCTGAACCAAATCACTGATCCGCATTTTTACCAGGCCATGAAAAATCAGTTTGTATTCCAGACGGTTCTCGGCATCGTAAAAAGTTA
>CAZBDF010000206.1:0-8013 GCA_964490385.1 uncultured Lentimicrobiaceae bacterium
TTTCTTTCATTTTCAAATACTTTTACTACTTTTGCGCTCCAATTTTTGACACACAATATGAAAGATTCTGACAAACCCCGAACACCCGGAAAAAGGCCTAAAAAACACGGTGATTTTTCGAAATTCGCAAAAAAGAAAAGCAATCCAACCCAATCCCAGAGGCCCTCAAAATTTGCAGGAAAGAAGTTGCGTGGTGAAGAGCCTGAATATGAAGCAAAGCCAAAATGGAAGAAAGACCCTGGTCACAGCAAGCCACAAAGAAAAAAAAGTGCTAAGCCCAGTACTTACGTTGCCGATGGTGGTTTGATAAGGTTGAACAAATACATCGCCAATGCGGGTGTTTGTTCCCGCCGTGAAGCTGACACCCTTATCGTTTCAGGTGCTGTAAAAATCAATGGCGAAGTTGTTACCGAACTGGGCACCAAAGTAAAGCCATCCGACAAAGTAAGCATTGGCGAGCAAACACTAAAATCTGAAAAACATCAGTACGTACTGCTCAACAAACCAAAGGGCTACATCACTACAACCGACGATCCTCTGGAACGAAAAACGGTGATGGTATTGATTGAAAAGGCTTGCAAGGAGCGGATTTACCCAGTTGGCCGACTCGACAGAAGCACACTTGGCTTGTTGTTATTTACCAATGATGGTGATCTTGCCAAAAAAATGACCCATCCAAAGCACAACATCAAAAAGACTTACCATGTGTTTTTGGATCAGCCTTTGAGTAAAAACCATTTGCAAACCATTGCCGAGGGAGTTAAGCTTGAGGATGGTATTATTAAACCTGATGCTGTGTCTTATGTTGGCGATGGTGCCGACCGTAAGAGTATAGGCATTGAATTGCATTCAGGGAAAAACCGTATTGTTCGCCGGATTTTTGAATCCCTGGGTTACCAAGTTGTGAAACTCGATCGCGTATTTATTGCCGGCCTTACCAAAAAGGATTTACCCCGCGGAAGATGGAGACACCTCACCGAAGAGGAAGTGAATATCCTGAAAATGCTCAAATAAAAATTTCATTAATTTGAAAATAGAGGCTGAAACATTGTATTGTTGCTGTTCTGAATCATGAATATCGAACATTGAATGCCGACCTTTGGTCGTGCATGCTCGAAGCTTTGCTTCGGCATTCTGAATATTGAAATGGGAAAGATTCATTATTCGATTTTCTTTTTTGAAATGAACAATCCGCAGTAGATGAAGGTCTTCCACTAAAGCCATAGTTTCCACTAAAGCATGAGACCAAAGAAAATAAAAGCATTACAAACCCTCAATATCTTCAGTTTCATCCTGATGATCGTTGTAAATGCCCTGGCGAATGCTTTACCCATTGCAGGTAAAAACACCGGGGAAATATCAGCCCTATATCCAAGCCTTTTTACTCCGGCCGGTTTTACTTTTTCCATTTGGGGAGTCATCTATTTATTGTTGTTTATATTTGTTATTTACCAAGCAAGAGGATTGTTTGGCAAAGCAAATGAGCTAATATCAAAACTTGTCACCCAAATTGGAATTTGGTTTTTCATTTCCTGCCTTGCCAACACTTCATGGATTCTTGTTTGGCACCACCAAATGATATCAGCCTCAGTGCTGATTATGATGGTGATCCTTTTTTCGTTGATTAAAATCTATCTGAATCTGAGAATCGGGAAAAGTACAGAAAGCAGTAATCTGAACTACCTGATCCAAATACCTTTTAGTGTTTACCTCGGATGGATTACAGTTGGTACCATTGCCAATGTTTCTATTTTTCTGATAAATATAGGATGGAAAGGTTTTGGCCTCAGCCCTGATTTTTGGACTGTGCTGGTTATTGGAACTGCGACTGCAATTACAATCCTAACACTCATCAATCGAAACGACATCTTTTTCAGTTTAGTGATCCTATGGGCTTTTTTCGGAATTATTTTCAAAAGGATTGCCGTTTCCGATGAGCCCTTTCAAATAATCATTATCAGTCTTGTAATTGGAATGGTGCTGATATTTGGGATGGTGGTTTGTACTTTGATGAGAAGGTTTACAAAGTAAAACCAAATCTAAAAAGGTACAAATAATATAATACCAGAACACTAAAACACAACCTGCCCAACCACTTCTTGGAAAGCCCACAAAAGAATGAAAATAAATAATTGTGTAACTTTGTAAAAAAAACTCATGCTCAATGGCAACAATTACAATTAAAAGTAGCAAAACAGACGACCTGTATTTTATAAGTGAATTGGCTAGGCGTTTAGGATTACCAACCAAAGTTGAAACCGATGATAATGCAATTGAAAACAGCAAAAGAACTCACATAACTGACGATGATAAACTAATACAGATGGGAATTAGCTCATCGGGTACTGCATTAAAGGATTTCCTTTTAAATGAAACTGAAAAAATGTTCTAACAGTGAAAGTTGAACAAGGTGAAATAATAGAAGTAAACTTTTACATTCCAAACCATGGATTTAAACCTCACCCATGTTTAGTAATTTCTAATAATGATGTTAATGAATATGAAGGTTTTTGTATAGTTGCTATGCTGTCAACTACGAAAAGGAATGATGATTATTCTTACCTCATTGAAAAATCTATGTTAACCAAAGAACCAAACAAAAAAGGGCAGGTACGATGTCATTTGATTTCGATGGTTTCAAAAAATGATATTCTTGGAAGGCATGGTTATATTAAAAAGCAATACCTTTCTGAAATTATTGATAAGATAAAATCCTCTGTCTTTAACGTTGATTGAGCGATTTTCGCCTTTTTTAATGTTTATCTAGTTTAGTTATCCTGTGGGCATTCTTCGGGATTATTTCCAAAAGGATGAGCATTTCCACTGAACCCTTGCAAGCCATCATTATCGGCCTTGAGGTTGGGATGGTGTTGGTTTTTGGATTGATGATTTATAATTTGGCGAGAAGGATTGTAAAGTAACCTCACCTAATCAATACAAGAATCCAAATAACCAAAGAGGGATTTTGTTCTTGAACCCATATTCAATACCATCGGCAGCAATGTAAGCATTTTCCACTCCGGAAATTTGCTTGTTGGTCTTGTCAGGGCCACCTACCTCAAAAGAATACGTATTGTCAACTAAAAAATCTCCTTTTGGGGTGTATGAAAGCTGATGCTTTACACGAAGTTGCTGTTGGAAAAAGGTCTCCCTAATCGAACCGATATTCACCCTTTGGTCGAGCGCGTAAAAAAGGTTGGTATTGCTGAGATAAACTTTTTCGGGTTTGGTAAGCATGGAAGTAGCTATTCCTTTGTGCCTTAACATGGATATCATTGCTGCCCGTTCAAGTAGATTCAGATACTTTAAGAGCTGGTCGCGACTTGTGCCTGTTTTTTGGCTCAATTCGGAAACATTGGGCTTAAAAGGGGCAGCCGTTGCAATTAACAACAATAGTTTCTTTAGTTTAACCACGGTTTCGTATGATATCTTTTCAATTGCCGGCAAATCATTTTCTATCACAGTATTAATAATGATTGCAAGTTTCTCTTGAAATTTGTTGGTTTCACCCATAAAAAATGGATATGCCCCATGTAACAAAAACTTCGAGAAATATTTTATTGGCTTTATTTGGCTATTGATAGACACGGCAATTTCTTTATGACCCGACAGAATTTCTTTGATGCTTAAAACCGGAAAGTCATGTGCATAATTTAATTTTAGATATTCCCTTAACGACATCTCTTGCAAGGCATAAACCGAAGCCCTTCTGCTCAGGTCAACTTCACTCTTAAAAATTTCAAGTGCAGAAGAACCTGTTGCCACCACATTAACCTCAGGATAAAAATCATAAATATTTTTTAGCTCCTTGGCCCAATTTTTATATTTATGAACTTCGTCCAAAAATAGAAACTTTCCATCCATCAATGCAAATTCCCTAACAAAATCGGAGAGTGAATGATTTACGAAATACATATCATCAAGCGATACATACAAAACCTGGTCGCTGTCTTCATTCAATTCCAGTTTAATGTGCTGCAAAAGAATTGTTGTTTTCCCTGTCCCTCTTGCACCTTTGATAATAATCAGCCTGTCATTCCAATTGATTTCACCAAACAAATACCGTTTGAATTCAGTACTAACATTCGAAATTATCCTATCTGATTTTTCTCTGAGCAATTCCATTATTTTCAATTGTTCGTTGAATATTGCAAATATAATACTTTTTTGTAGGTTACAACCTACATTTTTAACTATATTATGTGTGCCACAACCAACACTATTAAATACAGAGTTAAGATTAAAACCACCAACAAGATAATAAGGAATGGCAATTGGTCTTGCTTAAAAACAAAAAAACCGGCCCCTCAACGAGAAACCGGTCTTAAACAAATGAAGTGAAAATTTAAATTTTCATTCTTTGCGCCCCCAACTTAGCACCAATAAACTCGCGGTTTAACCTGGCAATGTTGGTAAGCTTAATTTCTTTCGGACATTCGGCTTCACATGCACCGGTATTGGTACAGTTACCAAAACCATCTTCGTCCATCTGTTTCACCATTTTTTGTACCCTTCGTGCTGCTTCTACACGGCCCTGGGGAAGCAATGCAAGTTGGGCTATCTTGGCCGAAACAAACAGCATGGCCGAGGCATTCTTACATGTGGCCACGCAGGCACCACATCCAATGCAAGCAGCTGCATCCATCGCCTCGTCAGCTTTAATCTTTTGAATGAGGATAGAATTAGCGTCAGGGACACCACCGGTAGAAGCAGAAACATAACCTCCCGCCTGTATCACCCGATCGAATGCCGAGCGATCAATCATCAGGTCGCTGAGTACCGGGAATGCCCTGGAACGCCAGGGCTCGATAACGATAGTGCCACCATCCTTGAAGTTGCGCATATGCAACTGGCATATTGTGATGGCTGTATCAGGACCATGCGGGCGGCCATTGACATATAGACTACATGCCCCGCAAATACCCTCACGACAGTCGCTGTCGAAATTTACAGGCATCTCGTTCTTTTCCACCAACTCTTCATTTAGGATGTCGAGCATCTCGAGAAAAGAAGCATCAGCTGAAATCCCTGTAACTTTGTAAGACTTGAAACTTCCCTTTGATTTGGAATCTTTCTGCCGCCAGATTTTTAATGTTAAATCCATAACTGTGGGTTTTATAATGAGAATTTCGTTGGCAAATAAATGCCTCTCGAAATCCAAATATTATTCTTTATAATTTCTTGTTTTAACTTCGATGAATTCATAATTCAAATCCTCTTTGTGCATTTCAGGTGCTGTATCAACTCCCTTAAATTCCCAATTGGAAACAAAGGTGAATTTCTTGTCATCCCTCAATGCTTCTCCTTCGGGGGTTTGGTGTTCTTCCCTGAAATGGCCACCACATGACTCCTCTCTATCCAGTCCATCCCTGGCCATCAACTCACCTAGTTCAAGGTAATCGGCACAACGCCACGCTTTTTCAAGTTCGGCATTCTTTCCAGATGCATCCCCGGGGATTTTTACATCCTTCCAAAATTCAGCCCTGAGTTCCTGGATCATTTTAATGGCTTTTTGCAACCCTTCTTTGTTACGTGCCATCCCTACATAATCCCACATGATCAAGCCCAGCTTCTTATGGAAAGTATCCACGGTTTGCTTGCCCTTTATGCTTAGAAGTTTATCTAATTCATCTTTAACTTTCTTCTCTGCTTTGTCAAATTCAGGAATATCAGTTTTAAAATCCTTAACGTTGATCTGATCGGCAAGGTAGCTTTGCATGGTATAAGGTAAAACAAAATAGCCATCCGACAATCCTTGCATCAGGGCTGAAGCACCAAGCCTGTTGGCACCATGATCGGAGAAGTTGGCCTCGCCGGCAGCAAACAAGCCGGGAATATTGGTCTGCAATTCGTAATCGACCCAAAGCCCACCCATGGTATAATGAACGGCAGGGTAGATCATCATTGGCGTTTGGTATGGATTGTCGTCGGTAATTTTTTCATAAATCTGGAATAGGTTGCCATAACGTGCTTCAATCACATCGCGACCCAAACGGCTGAGGGATTCAGTAAAATCGAGATAAACGGCAAGGCCTGTGTTTCCTACACCAAATCCGGCATCGCACCTTTCTTTGGCAGCCCTTGAAGCTACATCCCTGGGAACGAGGTTACCAAACGCGGGATACCTGCGTTCGAGGTAATAATCGCGGTCTTCTTCTTTAATATCTGTAGGCTTTAACTGGCCCTTTTGAATTTTCTGTGCATCTTCTTTTTTTGCCGGCACCCAAATACGTCCATCATTCCTGAGGCTCTCACTCATCAGCGTAAGCTTCGACTGGTAATCGCCATGAACAGGAATACAGGTTGGATGAATCTGTGTAAACGACGGATTGCTAAACAGCGCACCATGTTTGTAAGCCCTCCAGACTGCGCTACCATTCGAGTTCATTGCATTGGTGGAAAGGAAAAAAACATTTCCATAACCACCGGTGGCCAAAACTACAGCATGGCCTGCATGACGCTTCAATTCACCACTTATCAGATCACGGGTAACTATTCCACGACATCTGCCTTCTACCATCACCAGCTCTAGCAATTCCTCGCGTGTAAACATCTTTACCGAACCCTTATGGATTTCTTTGCTTAATGCACCGTAAGCACCCAACAACAATTGCTGTCCGGTTTGGCCACGCGCATAAAATGTACGTGAAACCAGCGCACCCCCGAAGGAACGATTGTCAAGCAAACCACTGTATTCGCGGGCAAAAGGAACACCCTGTGCCACACATTGGTCGATGATGGGCCCACTTACTTCTGCCAAGCGATAAACATTCGCTTCCCTGGCACGGTAGTCTCCACCTTTAATGGTATCGTAAAACAAACGATAGGTAGAGTCGCCATCGTTGGGATAATTTTTATTTGCATTGATACCGCCCTGTGCAGCAATACTGTGTGCCCGCCTGGGGCTATCATGAATACCAAAAATCTTCACCCTGAAACCAAGCTCGCCAAAGCTGGCGGCAGCGGCAGCCCCGGCAAGACCTGTACCAATTACAATGATTTCGAGTTTCCTTTTGTTGGCAGGATTAACCAGTTTTTGATGGGCTTGATAATTTGTCCACTTCTCTGCTAATGGTCCTTCAGGTATTTTAGCGTCTAATTTTATCATAGTGAATTCGATTATGCAGTATTAATTAATTGAAATAAATGGCCAGGGGAATAATTGCATATCCCACAGGTAAAATAATGGAAACAGCCAAACTCAGAAATTTAATAAATGGCGTGTATTTGCTGTGATTTAGCCCCAGCGATTGAAAAGCCGATTGAAAGGCGTGGTGCAAATGAAAGCCAAGAAGTCCCAATGCTACAATATATCCAATCACGAAACCAAGATGTTGGAATTTTTCGATGACCAGGGCGCCCAAATCATGATACTCATGACCATTGTCATATACTATTGGTTCAACTTCGCCAAAAAACTTTGCTTTAAAGTAAAAGTCCATCAGGTGGATCACCAGAAAAATTAGGATCAATATTCCGGTATGGATCATAAATTTAGAAAATGTTGAGGTGTGCGACCATCCTTCAACTTTGTACCTGGTTGGGCGGGCCAGCCAGTTTTGGATCTGGAGGATCAATCCATACAAGATATGGATAAGGAAGCCTCCGAACAAAACTACCTCAAAAATCTTTATTAAAATATTCGTCCCCATAAAATGGGCGGCAACATTAAAGATTTCCAACTCTTTAAAGGCTTCGCTTTCCGGCAGTAAAATCGTTAAATTGAGACCGAGATGAACAAACAAAAAGGTAATCAGGAACAGGCCTGCCAAAGCCATAATAATCTTTTTGGTGATCGATGAATAATGAAGTGTAGAACTACTCATAAGATTTGATTTTTCAATTTTTTTCAGGAAAGTTAAAGCTATCTTTCTAAAAATATCTTCTTTTGTATTGCAAGGAGCAAATTTAGAGTTTAATGTATTAGAAATCATTCTAAATATATCTTCGATTCTAATTTTTATTGTATTTAAATTAGGTAAATACTAAACTATTTTTGCGCTATGCATAATT